>NZ_JBSFNC010000051.1:0-57215 GCF_053586895.1 Amycolatopsis sp. NPDC003731
TGGCCCTCGCGGTGGCCGACGGGATCCTGTTCGTCGTCGTCGGGCGCACCGGCCCGGCGATCGGGCGGTGGACGGCCTGATCGCGCCTGGTGGGACGCCCGAGGTCCCGAATGAGTCATTCGCGACCTTGGGGCGCCGGGCTCGGGCGGTGATGTTCGCTAAAGCAAACACAAAGGTGGGCGAGATGCCGAAGAGCAGTGTGGGCGGGGAGCCGGGGAACCGGGTGCCGCGGGGGAAACGGGCGGTGCGGGACGCGGCGGCGGCGGCCGACGGTGGGCCTGGGGTTGGTGGGGGTTCGGCGGGGGGCCGGTTGGCGGCTGAGGGTGGGTCGGGGGTTGGTGGGGGTTCGGCGGGGGGCCGGTTGGCGGCTGAGGGTGGGGCGAGGGCCGGTGGGGGTTCGGCGGGGGTCCCGTTGGCGGCCGAGGGTGGGTCGGGGGTTGGTGGGGGTTCGGCGGGGGTCCCGTTGGCGGCCGAGGGTGGGTCGGGGGTTGGCGGGGGTTCGGCGGGGGGCCGGTCGGCAGAAGGCGCGGCTGGGGGCAGGCGGAGAAGCGGCGGAAATTCGGCCGGCGGGGTGGGAGCCCGCGAAGCCCCGGGCCGCGGTTCCGCCGCCTTCGCCGGCCCGGGTGCTCCGGTCTCCGGCGGTGGTGTTGCCGTCGCCGCTCCGTCCGTTCTCCTCCGGCCGATGCCGCCGCCGAAGTCCGCTGTCGTCCCGTTGCCCGCCGCCGTTCTTCCGGCAGCCGGGCTGGCCGGGGTGGCCGGGGCCCTGCTGCTCCCCGTCGACCGGCCCGGGGTCGGGTGGCTGCTCTGCGGGCTGGCCGTCGTCGTCGCCGTCGTGGTTGCCGATCGGCGCTCCCGGGACGGCGAGCCGAGCGCTCTCACCTGGCGCAACGCCGGGTGGGCCGCCCTCGCGCTCGCGCTGCTCGCCGTGGGCGCCGTGCGGGCCTCCGGGTGGCTGTTCGCCCTCTGCGTCGTCGCCGCCGTCGTGGCCGGGTCCCTCTCCGTCGTCGGGGAACGGACCGTGCACTCCGTCCTCTACGACATGCTCGCCGTCCCGATCGAGGCCTTCCGGGCCATCCCGTGGGTCGGGCGCGGAGCCGGGCGCTTCGCCGGCCGCCGTGATGGGGTCGCGCGGCGGATCGCGCTCGCCGTGCTCGCCGCCGCCGGGCTCGTCGGGGTCTTCGTTCCGCTGCTGGCCAGTGCCGATGCCGCCTTCGCCGCCGTCGTCAACGCGGTCGTGCCCGAGCTCAGCTTCGCGACGCTCGTGCGGTGGTGTTCCGTCTTCGCCGTCGTCACCCTGGTCGCCGCCGGGGCCTGCTACTTCCTGGCCGCTCCGGCGCCGCGTGCGTCCGCTGATCGTCCACAACGGTCCAAATACGGTCTGGAGTGGACGTTCCCGCTCGGCGTTCTCGTGCTGGTGTTCGCCGTCTTCGTCGGGGTCCGGCTGGTCGTGTTGTTCGGCGGCACCGAGTACGTCCTGCGCACCAGCGGCCTGACGTCGGCCGAGTACGCCCGCGGCGGCTTCTGGCAGCTGTGCGCCGTCACCGTCCTGACGCTGGGCATCGTCGCCGCGGCGCTGCGGTGGGCGCCGAACGCGACGAAGGCCGACCGGCTCCGGCAGCGCGTCCTGCTCGGAACGCTCAGCGCGCTGACCCTGGTGCTCGTCGGCTCGGCGCTGAGTCGCATGTGGACATACCAGGAGGCGTACGGCTTCACCGTGCTGCGGCTGCTCGTCGAGGTCTGCGAACTCTGGTTCGGCGCGGTCTTCGTGCTGGTGCTGGCGGCACTGGTCCGGCTGCGCTCGGCGTGGCTGCCGCGCGCGGCGATCGGCACGGCCGCGGCGGCGCTGCTCGTCCTCGCCGTGCTCGATCCGGAACGCCTGATCGCCGACGCCAACCTCGACCGCGCGGCCGCCGGCAAGTCCCTGGACGACCGCTACCTGGCCCGCTTCTCCGCCGACGTGGTCCCGGTCGTCTCGGCCCGCCTGCCCGAACCGCTGCGCACGTGCGTGCTGCGGCAGGTCCTGCGCGACGACACCCCGGACGGCTGGCCGGCCTGGAACGCCGGCCGCTCGGCGGCCCGGGACGTGACCTTCGGCCCGGTCACCGGCTGCGGCTGAACCGGACCGGTGGGTGGTGCGTGGTTATGAGGTACGCGGAGCCACCGGGCCGTCGTGGGGGCGGCCCGGCGGCTTCCGCGCGTGCGAAGGCGTTCGAAGGCGGTCGGAAGCGCTCAGAACGCGAAGACTTCGTCCGAATCCCGGTCCGCCTCGCAGCGGTTCGCGTAGGTCGTGCTGAACGACACCGGCTTGCCGTGCCAGGTGCCGATCGCCGTGGCCTCCACCGGGGCGTAGATCAGCGTGCACGCCTGGTGCCGGGCGTTGATCCGGGAGAAGTCGCCGCCGGCACCGGACAGCACCGCGCACGCCTTGTCGCGTTTGGGGTGCGTGCCACCCGCCGGGTCGCACGTCAGGAGCACCGAGCCGATCCGGCCGGCGGTGTCGTGGGTGGTCAGCTGCAGCGTCGACGCCGGGGGTTGCGCCGGCGCCAGACAGCCGAGGCTCAGCAAACAGGCTGCGAAGGGGAGTAGGGCCATATCGGTGTCATCGGCCGCCCGGAGTCGATCACTGTGCTGCACGTCCGGGTGAGTCTTCTTCGCTCGGCCGGGTGAGGTCCCAGGCCAGCAGCGCCACATACAGCGACAACATCGACTCCGGGTCCTCCAGCCGGACACCGAGCACCTGCTCGATCCGGGCGAGCTGCTGGTAGTAGGCCGTCCGCGAAGTGTGGGCCGCCGCGGCCGCCGCCGACTTGTTGCCGCCCTGCTCGCAGTAGTGCCGCAACGCCTGGACGAGCCGGCTGCCCGACGCCGCGTCGCGCTGGAGCAGCGGCCCGAGCTCCCGCGCCGCGAACGCCGTCACGCGCTCGTCGCCGGAAAGCAGGTGCAGCAGGCCGCGCAGGCGGACGTCGGACAACCGGTGCACCACCCGATCGGTGCCGGTGCCCAGCGCCGCCGCCGCGACCTGGCTCGCCTCCAGCAGCGTCCGGCGGGCTTCGGCGGGGGACGACACCGTCGTGCCGACCGCGAGCACGCCCGGGGCGCTGCCGCGGGCTTCGTGGACGTCGGTGGCGAGCCGGCGCAGCACGGCGTCGGCGTTGGCCTCCGGGGACAGCGCGATCAGCGCCCGCACGCCGAGGTCGTCCGTCGCCACCAGCGCCGACACCTTCGCGCGGCGGGCCGCCAGCACCGTCGCCTCGGCCAGCTCGCGCAGCACCGGCGGGGTCGACAGGGCCGGGCGCGCGGTCCCGGTCAGCCGCGGCCGGACCGCCAGCCCGGTCAGCTGCCGCCCGGGCAGCGGCACGGCCAGTGCCGAGGCGCGGGCCAGCAGCTCCGCCGTCGGCGCGGGTGAGGCGAGCAGCTCGGCGAGCACCGCGCGGTGGGCCTGGCGTTCGAGGCCGTCGGATTCCTTGGCGACCAGCCGGTGCACGGCCAGCGCGGACGCCGCCCGCTCGGCGACCACCCGGTGGCGGTGCGGCGGCTGGTCGGCGCAGACGAGGATCAGCCGTCCCCAGTCGTGCCCGCGCGCGCCGACCACGGTCACCAGCCAGCCCGAGCCCGGGTGGTAGCCGGTCCGCTCGCCGACCTGGACCACCCGCGAGCGGGCCGGCCAGCCGGTGAGCAGCTCGGCCGGGTCGGTGCCCGCCGCGTCGTAGGCGAGGACCTCGTGGGAGAGCGTCTCCAGCACCACCGGCTGCTCGGTGAGCCGGGCGACCTCGCCCAGCACGACGCCGGGTTCGGCGCCCGCGACCGTCAGCGCGGTGAACGTCTCGTGCACGCGCTCGGCGGCGCGCAGCTCGGCGACCTGGGCGTCGACGATCTGGCCGTTCACCGCTTCGGTGACGCTCACGAACCGCGTCTCCCGCGAGAGCGTGACCAGCGGCAGGCCGTGCTCCTCGGCCGCGCCGACCAGCGCCGCGGGCAGCTTGTCGCTCCAGTGCCGGACCAGCTCGACCACCACGCCCGCGGCGCCGACCCCGGCCAGGTCGGCGACGTACCGGGCCAGCGCCGGGCCGTCGTCGGGCAGCGCGACGCCGGTGGTCAGCACCAGCTCGCCGCCGCGCAGCAGGTGCGCGATGTCGGCGACTTCGGCGACGTGCGCCCAGCGCACCGGGGCGTCCAGCCCGGCGGCGCCGGCGACGACGTGCGGGCGGCCCTGGCGCAGCACCGGCAGCGCGAGGACCTCGGCGACGGTCGGGTACATGGCTCCTCGAGATGATCGGCAGGGACAGACTGTACGGCCGGCAGCCAACTGACGTACACGTTGCCGATGGCCTGGCGTGGCGCCTGCCCGGAGACTCGGGACGGGATGTTGCCGAGTGCGAGGAGTGCCCGCCGTGACCGACCGCATCAGCCACTGGATCGACGGGAAGCCGTTCGGCGGGACCGCCGCGCGTTCCGGCGAGGTCTTCGACCCGGCCACCGGGGAGGTCCGGGCGCACGTCGACTTCGCCGGTGACGCCGAGGTCGAAGCCGCCGTCGCCGCGGCCAAGGCCGCGCTGCCGGGCTGGCGCGGGACGTCGCTGGCCGGCCGGACGCGCGTGCTGTTCGCCTTCCGCGAGCTGCTGTCCGCGCGCAAGCACGAGCTGGCGAAGATCATCACGAGCGAGCACGGCAAGGTCGAGTCCGACGCGGCGGGCGAGATCGCCCGCGCGATCGAGAACGTCGAGTTCGCGTGCGGCGCCGCGCAGCTGCTCAAGGGCGGCTTCAGCGAAAACGCCTCGACCGGCGTCGACGTCTATTCGATCGCCCAGCCGCTCGGCGTGGTCGGTGTGATCTCGCCGTTCAACTTCCCGGCCATGGTGCCGCTGTGGTTCGTCCCCAACGCGCTGGCCTGCGGGAACACCGTCGTGCTCAAGCCGAGCGAGAAGGACCCGTCCGCGGCGGTGTTCATCGCGGAGCTGTTCGCCGAGGCGGGGCTGCCCGCGGGCGCGCTCAACGTGCTGCACGGCGACAAGGCCGCCGTCGACGGGGTGCTGACCCACGCCGACGTCAAGGCGATCTCGTTCGTCGGGTCGACGCCGATCGCGCGCTACGTCTACGAAACCGGCACCCGGCACGGCAAGCGCGTCCAGGCCCTCGGCGGGGCGAAGAACCACATGGTGGTGCTGCCGGACGCCGACCTCGACCTGGCCGCGGACGCCGCGGTGTCCGCCGGCTTCGGCTCGGCGGGGGAGCGGTGCATGGCGGTGTCGGTGGTGGTGGCCGTGGACCCGGTCGGCGACGCGCTGGTGGAGAAGATCACCGAGCGGATGTCCCGGCTGCGCGTCGGCGACGGCCGCGACCCCGCGTCGGAGATGGGGCCGCTGGTGACGGCGGCGCACCACGCCCGTGTTTCGTCCTATGTGGACGCCGGGGTCTCCGAAGGTGCTTCGCTGGTGGTGGACGGCCGCGGGATCGAGGTGCCCGGGGACGGCTTCTGGCTCGGCCCGACGCTGTTCGACCACGTCCGCCCGTCGATGTCGATCTACACGGACGAGATCTTCGGCCCGGTGCTGTCGGTGGCCCGCACGGCTTCGTACGACGAGGCCCTGGAGCTGATCAACGCGAACCTGTACGGCAACGGCACGGCGATCTTCACCGGCGACGGGTCCTCGGCGCGGCGGTTCCAGAACGAGGTCGAGGTCGGGATGGTCGGCGTGAACGTGCCGATCCCGGTCCCGGTCGGTTATTACTCGTTCGGGGGCTGGAAGGACTCGCTGTTCGGCGACAGCCACGCGTACGGGCCGGAGGGGTTCCACTTCTTCACCCGGACCAAGGTGGTCACCTCCCGGTGGCCGGACCGCTCGCACGCCGGGGTCAACCTGGGCTTCCCGCGGAACTCCTGAGCGCGGCCCGGCTCGCGTCGTCCGCGGGACGGCCGATCAGCAGCTGCTGGCCGGCGTCCCGCACCGGCACGAGGACCTCGAAGTCGACGGTGAGCACCCCGGCGCTCGGGTGGCGCAGCACCTTGCTCCCGCGGCCGGTGCCCCGGACGTCCCGTTCCGCCCACCACCGCGCGAACTCCTCGTTGCCGCTGGTGCATTCGGCGATCAGCGCGGTCAGCACGGGGTCGTCCGGGTGCGCGGCCCACGCGGCGCGCAGGTGGGCGATCCCCTCCCGCACCACGCGTTCGCGGTCGACGTAGTACGCGCGGATCTCCGGGTGCACCAGGCACAGCCACATCGCGTTCCGCCGGGCCGGTGGCAGCTCGGCGAAATCCAGCAGCAGGTGGGCCATCTCCGCGTTCCACGCGAGGATGTCGAAGCGGTGGTTCAGCACCATGGCCGGCAGGGGCGACAGGTCTTCGACGAGCCGGGCGAGCGCCGGCTCCGCGGTGGTGACGGGGTCGCCGGTGCCGCGGGGACGTTGCCCGGTCAGGTCGTAGAAGTAGGCGCGTTCTGCCCCGGTCAGGCGCAACGCCGCCGACAGCGCCTCCACCACGGACGCCGAAGGGCGCAACCCGCGTGCCTGCTCCAGCCGTACGACGTAGTCGACGCTGACGCCGGCCAGCTCGGCGACCTCTTCACGGCGCAGCCCCGGGGTCCGCCGCGACCGGCGTACCGGCAGGCCGAAGTCGCGCGGGTCCAGGCGTTCCCGCCGGGTCCGCAGGAACGCGGCCAGCTCCCGGGTAGCGGTGATCATGCCCGGTCCAACCACCGGGGTGGGCCTCGTGTTCCCAGGAAGTTCCCTCCCTTACCCCCGGTCCGCGGTGGTCCGAGGCTGGTGCCCGACGACCGAGCACAGGAGGACTCCGATGGCACTCACCCTCGACACCTACCGGCTGCTGGGCCGGTCCGGGCTGCGGGTTTCCCCGCTGGCGCTGGGCACGGCGACCTTCGGCACCGAGTGGGGCTGGGGCGCGGAGAAGGACGAGGCGCGCCGGCTGTTCGACACCTACGTCGAGCGCGGCGGCAACTTCGTTGACACCGCGCCCACCTACACCGGCGGCAGCTCCGAGCGCCTGCTCGGCGAGTTCGCGCGTGACCGTCGCGAGAGCCTGGTGCTCGCGACGAAGTACTCGACGCTGCGCCGCCCCGGCGACCCGAACTCCGGCGGCCCGCACCGCAAGAGCCTGTTCGCTTCCGTCGAGGCCAGCCTCCGGCAGCTGGGCACGGACTACCTCGACCTGCTCTTCCTGCACGTCTGGGACTTCACGACACCGGTGGAGGAGATCCTGCGCGGCCTCGACGACCTGGTCCGCCGGGGCACGGTCCGGTACGTGGCGATGTCGAACGTCCCGGCCTGGGAGGTCTCGCGGATGCAGGCGATCGCCGACCTGCGGGGCTGGTCGCCGCTGATCGCGCTGCAGGTCGAGTACAGCCTGATCCGGCGGGACGCCGAACGCGACCTGATCCCGATGGCGCGAGAGGTCGGCCTCGGCGTGACGCCGTACTCGCCCCTGGGCGGCGGCGTGCTGTCGGGCAAGTACCGCGGCGCCGGGTCCGGGGAGAGCACCCGCCGCGGCTTCAACGCCGGGCTGGGCCTGGTCACCGACCGCACGCTCGCCGTCGCCGACGCCGTGACCGAGGTCGCGGCGTCGGCGGGGCACACGCCCGCTCAGGTCGCGCTGGCCTGGACGCTGCGGAACCCGGGCGTGACGGCCCCGATCGTCGGTGCCCGCACGCTCGCCCAGCTGGAGGGCAACCTGGGTGCCCTCGACGTCGAGTTCACGCCGGAGCAGCTGGCCCGGCTCGACGAGGTGAGCGCGATCGAGCTCGGCTACCCGCACGACCTGCTCGGCGGCGACCACCTCCGCGCGGTGACCCGCGGCGACCTGGTGATCGAGCCCCGGGCTACGCCGGGAGGACGTTGATCAGCAGCTTGGACCGCGGCGCGATCAGGACGGTGTTGTTCCGGCCGGGCTCGATCCGCTCGCGGAGCTTCCGATCGAGGGGGTAGGTCCGGCCGCCGGCGCGGAGGCTGAACGACTCGAGGCTCTTGAACCCTTCCGGGCTGCGGTGCAGGCCGATCGGGTACTCGTCGGTGAGGCGGCCGCTGTCGAAGTCGTGCGTCCAGCCGGTGACCGCGACCAGCCGGCCGCCGAACGCGTCGGCGAGCCGGCGCCAGCAGACGAACGCGAACCAGCCGGTGATCGCCAGGAGCGGGACCACCGTGCCCAGTACCTCTCCCGCGGTCTCCGCCACGAGGGCGATGCCCACCGTCACCACGAGACCGGCGACGGCCACGGCCGCCGTCATCCAGAAGGTCAGGTCGAGCAGCGTGCCGCGCTGCGCGGGGTGGAGCCGGCCGGTGCGGTTGGCCAGCTCCACCTCGGGCCGGTCGTTCACTCGGGGTGCTCCTTCTCGTAGGCCTCCTGGGCCTCGTGGTAGCGGTCGTACTGCTCGTTCTCCTGGCGGCGGCCCTCGGTCGCCACGCCGATACCGTCGGCGAAATTGAACCCCGGCACCCCGTCGCCTTCCTGCCACTTCTTCTGGTTGAGGAAGCTGCGGCCCTCTTCGGAGTACCGGCCCGGGCCTTCCAGCTTCTCCCGGAAGGGGACGTGCTCCTTGGCGGCGTCGCTCCAGCCCTTCGCGGTCTCCTCCGCCGACTTCGCCTCGCGGCCCGCCTGCTCGAGCTCGTTCGCCCGGCGCTCGATGCCCGCCGCCGTCTCGACGCTGCGGTCCACGATCCGGTCGGCCGCCTGGCCCGCCTTCTTCAGCGCGTTCGCCGCCCCTTCGAGGGCCGCCTTCGACTTGCCCGCGCCCTTCGCCAGGCCCTCCAGCTTCTCGACGATCTTCGCGATGCGCGTGCTGATCTTCTCCGCCAGCACCCCGCCCTCGATCACCGTGTCCGCGATGAAGGCCGCGATCGTGCCGCCGAACGTGCACCACGAAGCCGCCAGCGCGGCCAGCGCCTTGACGATCAGCTCGCCGACGAACGACGAGATCAGGTCCCGGATCAGCCCGCGCTCGGTGCCGACCAGCGCCGCGCCGACGTTCATCGCCGTCGACGCGCCTTCGGCGTGCGAAGCCGCGCCGCGCAGGACGCCGACGTAGCTCTCGGCCGTCCGCTGGTACGCCTCCGCCGACCCGCAGTCGCTGAACGACTGCTGGACCCGCTTGGCCTTCCGCTCGTAGCTCTCGGCCGTCTCGGTGAGCTGCTTCGCGATGTTCGTCCAGGTCACGGCCTTGGCGGTGATCGCTTGGGGCTTGCCGGCGAGCTTGTCGAGGCCGTCCTTGAGGAAGCTGATGTGCTCGATCAGCCAGCCGACGCCCGCGCCGGCAAGGGTCCCGAACGGGTCCATCGCCGCGCCGAGCAGGTCGAGGGCGTCCGTGCCGACGTCAAGCGCGAGGTTGCCCCAGTCGCCGTTGCGCGCGTCGGTGAGCGTGGCCGCGGCGTCGTTGAAGATCCCCGCGCCGCCGGTCTGCGCGTTGAGGTTGTCGAGCTCGCCCTTCGAGCCGTCGCCCATGCCGCTCCAGAAGCCGCCGGCCGGTTCGGCCGTCGCGACCAGCGGGTTCTCCGTCATGCGGGCAGCTCCTTGCCGATGCCTTCGAGCAGGCACTTCGTCTTCTGCTCGTGTTCGCGGAAGGCCGTGTGCGCGGTCTTCACCCGGTCCGCGACCTCGTGGCCGGCCTCGACCGCCGCGGCGAGGAAGCCGTCGGCCGTCGTCAGCCACCCCTGGATCGGGACCGCGAAGACCTGGCCGACCAGCCCGAACGCGTCGAAGTCGAGGGCCTGCGCGGTGCCCGCCGCGTCGAGGGCCTGCCGGACCCTGCCGGCGATCTCGCGGATCTCGTCCTCGTGCCCGCCGAGGACGTCGAAGTCGACCCTCAGACCCTGCCGGGTCATCAGAGCCCCCGGCGCAGGATCGGGCCGCCGAATTCGTCGTCGGACGGCGGTTTCCGGCGCGGTTCCTCGGCAGGCAGTTCCGGCGCCGGAATCTGTTCCTTCAGGAATTCCATCGCCTCGCTGCGCTCGCCGATCACCGGCGCCATGACCTCGGTCAGCTGCTGCGCCGCGTCGAGCTGGGCCCGCTTGGCGGTGGCCAGGACCGCCTGGGCCAGCCGGGTCCGCGGCAGCTCGTCCGCACGCGGCCCGAACCGGAGTTCCTGCAGCGCACCGGCGGTGTTGACGGTGACCGTGACGGCCCCGTCGGCGCTCGTGGCGGTCGCCGAGACACGCTGCAACCGCGCCTTCGCCTCGGCCGCGCGCCGGGCGATTTCGGGCATACCGGCCGAAGCCGGGTCAAAATTGTTCACGGCGACCTCGTCTGTCGGGGAAAGCTGCGTCGGTCAGAGGGAGCAAACCGGTTTTCGGTTCCCCGTTCAAGCCGGAAAAGTATTTCGAGAACAATTCATGGGAGCCCGTTTGTGTGCTCTTTACCCGGCGGGGGCGGGCCGCGTTGAGCGCGACCGGCTCAGGCTTCCGTAAACTCGGATCGAGCAGCGAGCGAGGTAGGTGAGGAACCGGTGGCCAACGCGGAGGAACGCCGCTTCGACGTGCTGCGCGCGATCGTGGCCGACTACGTGTCCAACCAGGAACCCGTCGGGTCCAAGGCGATCGTCGAGCGGCACAACCTGGGTGTGTCCAGCGCCACTGTGCGCAACGACATGGCGACGCTCGAAGAAGAGGGCTACATCACCCAGCCGCACACCAGTGCCGGCCGCGTGCCCACCGACAAGGGCTACCGCCTCTTCGTCGACCGGCTCTCCGAGATCAAGCCGCTGAGCGCCGCCGAGCGCCGCGCCATCACCACCTTCCTCGACAGCGGCACCGACCTCGACGACGTCCTCAAGCGCTCGGTCCGGCTGCTCGCCCAGCTGACCCGGCAGGTCGCCGTCGTCCAGTACCCGATGCTGACCAACGCCAAGGTGCGGCACCTCGAAGTGGTGCCGCTCACCCCGGCCCGGCTGATGCTGGTGCTGATCACCGACAACGGGCGCGTCGACCAGCGCACGGTCGACCTCGGCGACGTCGTCACCGAAGAAGACGTCGCGCGGCTCCGCACCGTCCTCAACACGGCGATGTCCGGACGGCGGCTCAACGACGCCGCGGCGCGCGTCGCCGAGCTGCCCGACAAGTCGCCCGGCGAGCTGCGGGACGCGCTCATCCGCATCACCACCGTGCTGGTCGAGTCGCTGGCCGAACACCCGGAGGAGCGCCTGGTGCTCGGCGGCACCGCCAACCTGACGCGCAACGTCGCCGACTTCCCGGGCTCGCTGCGGCAGGTCCTCGAAGCGCTCGAGGAACAGGTCGTCGTCCTCAAGCTCCTGGCCGCCGCGCGCAACCCCGGTGCGATCACGGTGCGCATCGGTGAGGAAAATGAAGACGAGCAGATGCGCAGCACCTCGGTCGTCTCGATCGGCTACGGCCGCGACGACGTGGTGCTCGGCGGCATGGGGGTGGTCGGCCCGACCCGGATGGACTACCCCGGCACGATCGCCGCGGTGCGGGCGGTCGCCAACTACGTGGGGCAGATCCTGGCCGGCCGCTGAGCCGGGCAGAGCAGAAGGAGAAGCAGAGACGGTGGCGAGGGACTACTACGGCATCCTCGGGGTGGCCAAGAACGCGAGCGATCAGGAGATCAAGCGCGCGTACCGGAAGCTGGCCCGGGAGCTGCACCCCGACGTCAACCCGTCGGAAGACGCGCAGCACAAGTTCGGCGAGGTCACGACGGCGTACGAGGTCCTGTCCGACCCGCAGAAGCGCAAGATCGTCGACCTCGGCGGCGACCCGATGGACGGCGGCGCGCGCGGCGGGGGCGGCGGCGACCCGTTCGCCGGCTTCGGCGGCCTCGGCGACATCATGGACGCCTTCTTCGGCGCGGCCGGCGGTGGCGGCGGGCGCGGGCGCGGCCCCCGCAGCCGCGTCCAGCCCGGCTCCGACGCGCTGATCCGGCTCGGCCTCACCCTCGAGGAGTGCGCGACCGGCGTCGACAAGGAAATCGCCGTCGACACGGCCATCGTCTGCGACCTCTGCCGCGGCGCCGGCACCAGCGAAGGCACCTCGGTCAAGACCTGCGACACCTGCGGCGGCGCCGGCGAGGTCCAGTCCGTCCAGCGGTCGTTCCTCGGCCAGGTCGTCACCGCCCGCCCCTGCCCGGTCTGCCGCGGGTTCGGCGAGGTCATCCCCGACCCCTGCCGCCAGTGCGGCGGCGACGGCCGCATCCGCGCCCGCCGCAACGTCACCGCCAAGATCCCGCCGGGCGTCGGCGACGGCATGCGCATCCGGCTGTCCGGCCAGGGCGAAGTCGGCCCCGGCGGCGGCCCGGCCGGCGACCTGTACGTCGAGATCGACGAGACCCCGCACGAGGTCTTCGTCCGGCAGGGCCACGACCTGCACTGCAACTTCCGCATCCCGATGACCACGGCCGCCCTCGGCGCGACCGTGCCCATCTCGACCCTGGTCGACGGCGACTACGACCTCGACATCGAACCGGGCACCCAGCCCAACGCCGAGCTCGTCCTGACCGGCAAGGGCATGCCGCGGCTGCGGTCCTCCGGCCGCGTCGACGGCCGCGGCGACCTGCACGTCCACATCGACGTCGTGGTCCCGACCAAGCTCGACGAAGCCCAGCGCGACCTGCTGGTCGAACTGGCCCAGCAGCGCGGCGAAGAAGTCCCGACGCTGGCGTCCAACGGCACCAAGCACGGCGGGCTGTTCTCCAAGCTCCGCGCCAAGAACCACCGCTGAGCCGTGCCCGACACCACCCTGCCGGTCTTCCTCGCCGCCTCGGTCCCGGCCTCGGGCCGCGCGGT
The DNA here is from genome assembly GCF_053586895.1 of Amycolatopsis sp. NPDC003731. Taxonomy (NCBI): domain Bacteria; kingdom Bacillati; phylum Actinomycetota; class Actinomycetes; order Pseudonocardiales; family Pseudonocardiaceae; genus Amycolatopsis; species Amycolatopsis sp. NPDC003731. Next base: position 12,735 of record NZ_JBSFNC010000051.1, read on the forward strand.
CCTCGACGGCGAGGAAGCCCGGCACGCGGCGACCGTCCGCCGTCTGCGCGTGGGCGAACGGCTGGTCCTCTCCGACGGCGCCGGCGCCATGGCCCGCTGCGTCGTCGAGGGCGTCCGAACCGGGCGCGACGCCCAGGTGACGCTGACGGTCGAGCAGCACTGGACCGAGGAGCCGCCGGCGTTGCGGGTCCTGGTGGCCCAGGCGCTGGCCAAGGGCGATCGCGGGGAGCTCGCGGTCGAGCTCGCCACCGAAGCCGGGGTCGACGCGATCGTCCCGTGGCGGGCTTCGCGGAGCGTCGCGAAGTGGGAGGACGGGGCGCGCGGGGAGAAGGCGCTCGCGCGGTGGCGGGCCACGGCCCGGACAGCGGCGAAACAGGCGCGGCGGGCGCACGTGCCGGACGTCACCGAGCCGGTGACCACCGGCGAACTGGCCGGGCTCGTGGCCACCATGTCGCTGGCCGTCGTCCTGGAGTCGGACGTCCCCGACCGGCTCGCCGACCTGCCGCTCCCCGACGCGGGAGACGTGTTGCTGATCGTGGGACCCGAGGGCGGGATCACGGACGAGGAACTCGCCGCGCTGCGCGAAGCCGGCGCCCGCGCGGTACGGCTGGGAACGACGGTCCTGCGCACCTCCACCGCGGCCGCCGTGGCACTGGGAGCCCTCGGAGCCCTCACCACCCGTTGGCAGTAGCCCACGGCGAAAATCGACGCCATATTTTTGCGCCCAGTTATGGCGCGATCACGCTCCGACCCGTTACTCTCATTTACTAACGCACCGACCATCGGCTCGGTGCGCACTGGGAAGAAAGACTCCGCCGGGCACCTCCCCCCTCGGTCCGGCGGCCGCCGCGGCCGCGGTGAGGCGACCCCCAGGCTTCACCGCCGCCGCGGCATCTCCTTGCTCGCTTCGCTCGCCGTCGAGCCGCGGCTTTGGTTTCGTCCTCTTCTCTGGGGGTCAACCACCAGGCGCCGTCGGCCGTCGCGTGCGGGGCGACGCAGGCCGAGGCGCAGGACCGGCTGTGGAACGAGGGGACCTTCCAGACCGCCGCCGCGTCGAAGAACTGGTGGTGGTGGACCTGGTACGACGCCGCCAAGAGCATCCGGGCGCCACGGCTGGAGCTGCCCGGCTCGGTGCAGACCGCCCGGTTCGCGCCGCAGCGGCTTTCGCCGTCGCGGCTGGCCGAGCTGGCCGGTCACTACGGCGTCCGGCTCGGCGGCGGGGTGCCGGAGGACGCGATGGGCCCGCACGGCGTCGTGCTGGGCGCCGGCCAGGACGGGCCGCGCCTGAGCGTCGACCACCGCGGCGTCCGCGAGATCACCTTCGCCGACGCCGACGGCACCGGCCGGGACGCGCCGAGCGCGGACGAAGCCGTCCGGATCGCCCAGGACGCGGTCGAGACGTTCGGCCTGGCCGATCGGGTGGACCTGGTCGCCGACAAGGTGCGTCACCAGTACCACGCGGGCGGCACCGCCGACGACGTCGCCGACCCGCGGGTGCGCGAGACGCACGTGGTATTCACGCAGCTGGTCGACGGCCACCCGGTCGTCACCCCCGGGCTCGGCGAGGTCCGGGTCGCCATCGACGGCGGCGGCACGGTGACGACGATCGTCGACGCCACCCGCGAGGTCGAGCGGCTGAGCGACGGCGCGCCCACCGCACCGCCGTCGGCCGGGGAAGCCACGCGCGAGCCGGCCACCGTGGACGAGGCTCTCGACGCGCCGATGCAGCGGCTGCTGCGCCGGCTGGCCGCCGGTGGCCGCGTGCCCGCCGAGGTCCGCACGATCCCGGACTCGACGGCGGTCGGCTACGCCCTGCGCGGCGACGACGGTGCCCCGGTCGTCCGGCGGACCGTCGAAGTCGACTGCGGCGCGGGCCTGGCGAAGCGGTACGTCCTGGAGGCGCCCCTGCGCTGACCACCGGGAAGAGCGGACGGGCCGGCACCACGTCGGGGGGTGCCGGCCCGTCGTTTCGCTCGAACGGGTGTAAACCCGAGGTATCCGGGGCATCACCACTGGGCACCTGTGCTCCCGGGGGAGTGCACCGTACCGAGGGGAGACCGCGATGACCTTCGATTTCGTCGGCCGCTGGCTGGGCAGGCATCGCGAGCGCCCGGGCATCACCGTGGACCTGGCCTGCGGTGGCCGCGTCACGCTGCGGGAGGTGGACGGGCGGCCCACGCTGGTGGTCACCACCGCACCCGGGTCCGACGGCCGCAGCGACGTCGCCGCCGTCTCGCTGTCGGAGGCCGAACGCCGCGAGCTGGGCCAGGTGCTGGACGGCGGGGTCCTGCTCGCCTCCTGATCGCTTCCGCGTCACCCGCCGTTCGCACTCGCGTTGAGTGCTTTGTCGCGAACCTCGCGTGAAAGCCGGTCCACACGGTGTGGCGCGGGTCGCTTTTTGTCGGGTTCCCACAACTCAGCCGCTCCGGCATGCGCCATGGCGGACATTGGTCCGACCCATCCTCATCCACCAGGGTGTAGACAAGTGCAGGCGACGTTCCACGACGGGTACGTCGCCTTCTGCGCGTGGGTACTTGGGAGGCTCAGCCGGTGTTCAGTCGTGTCGCCATCGTCAACCGCGGAGAGGCCGCGATGCGGCTCATCCACGCCGTCCGGGATCTGTCGGCGGAAACCGGGACGCGGATCGAGACGGTCGCCCTCTACACCGACGCCGACCGCACCGCGACGTTCGTCCGCGAGGCCGACCTGGCCTACGACCTCGGCCCGGCCTCGGCCCGCCCGTACCTCGACCTGGCCAAGCTGGAGAAGGCGCTGGTCGAGACGAAGGCCGACGCCGCCTGGGTCGGCTGGGGCTTCGTGGCCGAGGACCCGGCGTTCGCCGAGCTGTGCGAGAAGGTCGGCGTCACCTTCGTCGGGCCGAGCGCGGACGCGATGCGCAAGCTCGGCGACAAGATCGGCGCGAAGCTGATCGCCGAAGAGGTCGGCGTGCCGGTCGCGCCGTGGAGCCGCGGCGAGGTCGCGACCCTCGAAGACGCGTTGAAGGCCGGCGAGCAGATCGGCTACCCGCTGATGCTCAAGGCCACCGCGGGCGGCGGCGGGCGCGGCATCCGCATGGTCGCCTCCGGCGAGGACCTCGCCGACGCCTACGAGCGCACCAGCCAGGAAGCCCTGCGCGCCTTCGGGTCCGGCGTCGTCTTCCTCGAGCGCCTGGTCACCGGCGCCCGCCACGTCGAGGTCCAGGTGATCTCCGACGGCGCGACGGCCTGGGCGCTCGGCGTCCGCGACTGCTCGGTGCAGCGGCGCAACCAGAAGATCATCGAGGAGTCGGCGTCGCCGGTCCTCGCGCCCGCGCAGACCGCCGAGCTCAAGGCGTCGGCGGAACGGCTCGCGGTGGCCGTGGGCTACCGCGGCGCGTGCACCGTCGAGTTCCTGTACCACCCGGGCGAGAAGCTGTTCGCCTTCCTCGAGGTCAACACCCGCCTGCAGGTCGAGCACCCGATCACCGAGATCACCACCGGCACCGACCTGGTCAAGCTGCAGCTGCACGTGGCGGGCGGCGGGAAGCTCGAAGGCACCCAGCCCGCCGAGAGCGGCCACGCGGTCGAAGCGCGGCTCAACGCCGAGGACCCCGACCGCGACTTCGCGCCCTCCCCCGGCCGCATCGCGCGGCTGGCCCTGCCCGCCGGCCCCGGCATCCGCGTCGACACCGGCGTCAGCGAGGGCGACACCATCCCGGCCGACTTCGACTCGATGATCGCCAAGATCATCGCCTACGGCCGCGACCGCGACGAGGCGCTCGGCCGCCTGCGCCGGGCGATGGCCGAGACCACCGTCATCATCGAAGGCGGCGCAACCAACAAGAGCTTCGTGCTCGACCTGCTCGACCAGCCCGAGGTGATCGACGCCAGCGCCGACACCGGCTGGATCGACCGCGTCCGCGCCGAAGGCCGCCTGGTCACCCACCGGCACTCCGCGATCGCGCTCGCCGCGGCCGCCATCGAGGCCTACCAGGACGAAGAGGAGGTTTCCGTCCAGCGGCTGCTGTCCACCGCGCACGGCGGGCGCCCGCAGGTGCAGCACGAGAGCGGCCGCCCGCTCGACCTCAAGCTCCGCGGCGTCGGCTACCGCGTCTCGGTCGCCAGGGCCGGGCGCAGCCGCTTCCGCGTCGGCATCTCGGCCGGCGCGTCCGACGTCCACCACGCCGACATCGAGATCGACCGGTTCGACGCCCACAGCGGCCAGATCCTGGTCAACGGACGGCGCTTCCGGCTCGTTTCGGCCACCCACGGCCCGATCCACCTCGTCGAGGTCGACGGCGTCACCCACCGCATCAGCCGCGACGAAGGGGGCGTCGTCCGCTCCCCCGCGCCCGCACTGGTCGTCGCCACGCCGCTGGCCGTCGGCGACGAGGTCGAGGCGAACGCGCCGATCCTCGTGCTGGAGAGCATGAAGATGGAGACGGTGCTGCGCGCGCCGTTCCGCGCCCGCGTCCGCGAATGCCCGGTGTCCGTCGGCAGCCAGGTCGAGACCGGTGCGCCCCTGATGCGCCTGGAACCGCTGGCCGACGACGCCGCGGACGAAGCGGCCGACGACACCGAAACCGTCGAGATCGAACTGCCCTCGGTGCCGGACGGCGTCTCCGCGGCCGAGCGCGTCGAACGCGGCCTGCAGGACCTCCGCAGCCTGCTGCTCGGCTTCGACGTCGACCCGGCCGAGCGCAAGCGGCTGGTCGCCGCGTACGTGGAGGCCCGCACCGAGCTGGGCAACCGGCCGGTCGAGGGCGAGCTGGAGCTGCTCACCGTCTTCGCGGACCTGTCCGAGCTGAGCCGCAACACCCCGGGCGGCGAAGACACCGTGCCGAACGGCGCGGTGCACAGCCCGCGCGAGTTCTTCCACACCTACCTGCAGAGCCTCGACGTCGAACGCGCCGGCGTCACCGAAGGCTTCCAGGCGAAGCTCAAGCGCGTCCTCGCGCACTACGGCGTCGAGGACCTGGAGCGCACGCCGGAGCTGGAGGCCGCGGTCTTCCGGATCTTCCTGGCCCAGCAGCGGATGGCGGCCGACATCGCGGTCGTCTCGGAACTGCTGCGGCAGTGGCTGACCGGGGCCCCGCCGGCCGAGGCGCTGAGCGAGCGCGCCGGGCTCACGCTGGAGCACCTGGTCGAAGCCACGCAGGTGCGCTTCCCCGCGGTGTCCGACCTGGCCCGCGGCGTGGTCTTCCGCTGGTTCGCCCAGCCGCTGCTGCGCCGCAACCGCGCCCGCGTCTACGCCGCCGTCCGCACCGAGCTGACCTACCTCGACCAGCACCCGGACGCGCCGGACCGCGCCGAGCGGATCCAGGCCATGATCACCGGCTCGGAGCCCCTGGTGCGGCTGATCGGGCAGCGCATCGCGCGTCCGGGCCGGGATCGCGCGCCGCTGCTGGAAGTGCTGACCCGCCGCTACTACGGCAACCGGCGGCTGTCCGGGGTCGCCGTGCGCGAAGCCGGTGGGCACCGCTGGCTGACGGCCGAGCTGAACGCCCCCGGCGGCGTGCTGCCGCTGGTCACCACCGCCGTCGACATCGCCGAGCTGCCGGACGCCCTGCGCGCGCTCGGCGAGGTGGCCACCGACGGCGTGGTCGCCGACCTGTACCTGCGCTGGGAGGACCAGCCGGACGTCGACGCGACCGCGGAGCGGCTCGGCACGCTGCTGGCGGACAACCCGCTGCCCGCGGGCGTCCGCCGGGTCGTGATCACCGTGGCCGGTACCGGTGGCGCGGTGATGCACCACCACTTCACCTTCGAGCGCGACGGCGACAGCTTCACCGAGGACCGCCTGATCCGCGGCCTGCACCCGCAGATCGCGCAGCGCCTGCAGCTGGAGCGGCTGCGCGAGTTCGACCTCACCCGCCTGCCGTCGGCGGACGAGGAGATCTACCTGTTCAAGGCCGCGGCGAAGACCAACCCGGCCGACGAGCGGCTGATCGCGATGGGCCAGGTCCGCGACCTGACGCCGTTGCGCGAAGCCGACGGGCGGCTGGTCGCGCTGCCCGCGCTCGAGGACGCGGTCACCGCCTGCCTCGACGCGATCCGCAACATCCAGGCGCAGCGGCCGCAGAACAAGCGGTTCGACACGAACCGGATCATGATGTACATCTGGCCGCCGACCGACCTGACCACCGAGGAACTGAACCAGCTCGTCCAGCGCATCCTGCCGACGTCGGTCGGGGCCGGGCTGGAGGAGGTCCAGTTCCTGGCGCGGCGGCGCACGGACGCGGGCAAGCTGACCGAGCTCGCCGTCCGGATCACCCTCGACCCCGGCCACGGCGCGCGGCTGCACGTCGAGGCGCCGTCGACCGAGCCGGTGAAGCCGCTCGACGACTACCGCCTGAAGGTGCTGCGCGCGGCGCGGCGCGGGACCGTCTACCCGTACGAGATCACCGGCCTGCTCTCCGGTCCGGAGGGCACCTTCACCGAGCACGACCTGGACGCCTCGGGTGTCCTGGTGCCGGTGGACCGGCCGAAGGGCAAGAACACCGCGGCGATCATCGCCGGTGTCGTCACGACCCCGACCGAGCGGCACCCCGAGGGCGTCACCCGCGTCGTGCTGCTCGGCGACCCGACCAAGTCGCTGGGTGCGTTGTCGGAGCCGGAGTGCTCGCGGGTGATCGCGGCGCTCGACCTGGCCGAGCGGATGCAGGTGCCGCTGGAGTGGTTCGCGCTGTCGTCGGGCGCGCGGATCTCGATGTCTTCGGGCACCGAGAACATGGACTGGGTCGCCGCGGCGCTCAAGCGGATCGTCACGTTCACCCAGGACGGCGGCGAGATCAACATCGTGGTCAACGGGATCAACGTCGGCGCCCAGCCGTACTGGAACGCCGAAGCCACGATGCTCATGCACACCAAGGGCATCCTGGTGATGACGCCGGACTCGGCGATGGTGCTCACCGGCAAGCAGGCGCTCGACTTCTCGGGTGGCGTGTCGGCCGAGGACAACTTCGGCATCGGCGGCTACGACCGCGTGATGGGCCCGAACGGCCAGGCGCAGTACTGGGCGCCGAACCTGCCGGCCGCGCGCGAAGTGCTGATGGCGCACTACGACCACACGTACGTGGTGCCGGGTGAGGCCGGGCCGCGCAAGGTGGGCACGAGCGACCCGGTCGACCGGGACGTCTCGCCGTTCCCGCACGCGATCGCCGGCAGCGACTTCACGACGGTGGGCCAGATCTTCTCGGCCGAGCACAACCCGGACCGCAAGAAGCCGTTCGACATCCGCACGGTGATGCGCGCGCTGTCCGACCAGGACCACCCGGTGCTGGAGCGCTGGGCGGGGATGGCGGACGCGGAGACGTCCGCGGTGCAGGACGTGCACATCGGCGGCCGCCCGGTCTGCCTGGTCGGCATCGAGTCGCGTTCGGTGCCGCGGCGCGGCTTCCCGCCCACCGATGGCCCGGACACCTACACCGCGGGCACGCTGTTCCCGCGGTCGTCGAAGAAGACGGCCCGCGCGATCAACGCGGCGTCGGGCAACCGGCCGCTGGTGGTGCTGGCGAACCTGTCGGGCTTCGACGGCTCGCCGGAGTCCCTGCGCAAGCTGCAGCTGGAGTACGGCGCGGAAATCGGCCGGGCGATCGTCAACTTCGAGGGCCCGATCGTGTTCACCGTGATCTCGCGCTACCACGGCGGCGCGTTCGTGGTGTTCTCCAAGGCGCTGAACCCGAACATGACGGTGCTGGCCCTGGAGGGCTCGTTCGCCTCGGTGCTGGGCGGCGCCCCGGCGGCGGCGGTGGTGTTCGCGGGCGAGGTCAACAACCGCACGGCGAACGACCCGCGCGTGACGGAGCTGCAGGCCCAGGTGACGTCGGCCACGGGCGCCTCCCGGGCGGCGCTGAACGCCCGGCTGGCGGAGCTCCAGTCGTCGGTCCGCGCGGAGAAGGTCAGCGAAGTGGCGGCGGAGTTCGACCGCGTCCACAGCATCCAGCGAGCGGTCGAGGTCGGCTCGGTGGACGCGATCATCTCGGCCGCCGAGCTGCGGCCGCGGATCATCGAGGCGATCGAACACGGCCTGAAGAAGTAGCGGTCGGCGTCGTCCGATCCGAAGGGGCACTTTCCCGGGGAAGTGCCCCTTCGGCATTCCGGCGTTTCGCGACTTTCGGGGGTATGACCCCTTTGCACCGGGCCGACACACTGTGCGTGCCGGTACGGTGACCACGGGTTCCGACCGGACCTCCATCCGTGCGGCGTGAGGAGATCCCCCGATGGCGTCAAGGTCCCTGTCCCGGCTCGCCCTCGCGGCGTCCGGGGTCCTGCTCACCTCCGTGCTCGGCGGTACCGCCGTCGCGCAGACGGCGGACACGCCGGTGTTCTGGCGCGTCCCGGCCACCGCCGCACAGGCACAGGCGCTGACCGATGCCGGGTTCGACGTCGAAGAAGGGGACGATGTTGGCAGCGTCAACGTCGTCGGCGGGCGGGCCGTCGCCGCGAAGCTGCGGGCGCTCGGGTACCGGCCGTCGTTCTTCGACACCGTCTACAAGGAACTGCCCGCCGAGACGAACAAGCTGGCGGCGGACACCTACTACGGCGGGTACCGGACCGTCACCGCGCACGAGAACCACCTCGCCGCCGTCGCCTCGGCGCACCCCGACCTGGCCACGAAGTACACGATCGGCCAGTCCTGGAAGAAGCTGAAGGGCCAGGGCGGGCACGACGTCCAGGCGATCTGCCTGACCAAGAAGCAGGCCGGCGACTGCACGCTGTCGACGACGTCGACGAAGCCGAAGTTCTTCCTGATGGCCCAGATCCACGCGCGTGAGCTGTCGACCGGCGAGCTCGCCTGGCGCTGGATCGACTACCTCGCCGACGGCTACGCCACCGACGCGACCGCGAAGTCCATTCTGGACACCACCGAGGTCTGGGTGGTGCCGATCGCCAACCCCGACGGCGTCGACATCGTCGCCTCCGGCGGGAACTCGCCGAAGCTGCAGCGCAAGAACGCCAACAACTCCCGCGGCTGCAGCGGCACGAACATCGGCGTCGACCTCAACCGCAACTCGACGTTCAAGTGGGGTGGCGACTCCAACTCCGCCTGCTCCGAGACCTACCAGGGCGTGAGCGCGGGTTCCGAGCCCGAGGTGCAGGCGCTGGAGAAGCTGGCCCGCGCGATCTTCCCGGACCAGCGCGGCACCGGCAACAACGACCCGGCGCCCGCGACGGCCAAGGGCACGATGATCACGTTGCACAGCTATGGCAACGACATCATCATCCCGTGGGGCTTCACCCAGGCGACGTCGCCGAACGACGCGCAGTACCGCAGGCTCGGCGCGAAGTACGCCGCGTCCAACGGGTATCTCGTCGGCACCAACGAGGAGACGGTCGGCTACGACACGACCGGCACCACCGACGACTTCACCTACGGCGAGCTCGGCGTCGCCAGCGTGACGTTCGAGGTCGGCGGCTCGAGCGGCACGTGCGGCGGTTTCCTGCCGCGCTACACGTGCGTCGACAGCACGTTCTGGCCGAAGAACAAGGGCGCGCTGATCACCGCGGCCAAGGCCGCGGCGGCGCCGTACCAGCAGTGAGTCACGGCCGGCAGGCGTAGATGCAGTTCTGCGGGCGCGGGGATTCGAGCACGTCGACGTGCCGGAACCCCGCGTCCGCAAGCATTTCCGACGCCTTTTCGGTACCCCACACGGCCCCGAGCGCGGCGCCGCCCTCGGCGAGTGACGTCGTCGTGCAGTACATCAGGCTGATCGCGTAGGTGAGGGCGGCCAGCGGGTTGCCGACGTTCCGCTCCAGGTGGCTGGAGAAGTTGGTGTCCACCATGAAGAACAGCCCGTCCGGCGCGAGGGCGTCGTGGATCCGGCCGAGCACGACGTCGGGCCGGTCCTGGTCGTGGACGGCATCGAACGCGGTGATGACGTCGTAGGGTGGATCGGCACGCAGCTCGGCGGCATCCCCGACGACGAATTCGGCGTTGACGGGCTTGTGTTCGCCGGCCTGCGCGACGACGTCCGGGTTGATGTCGAGGCCGGTGAAGTGCGAGGCGGGAAAGGCCCGGGCGGCGACGGCGATGGCGTTCCCGGTGCCGCAGCCGAGGTCGAGCACGCGCGCGCCGGCCGTGAGCCGCTCGTTGAGGCCGGGGACCGCGCCGAAGAAGCCGTCGACGAGGTGTTCGCGGTAGATGTGCTTCCAGCTGTCGCCGGTTTTCGCGCCGAGGGTTTCGAGGTAGGGCCCGTAGGCGGACCTGGGGACACCGCCGCCTTCGGCGAACGCGCGCTCGAGGTCGGGCAGGATGCCGGTGAAGGCGGACAGGGTCAGCAGGGACGGCATGAGGTTCGACGCGGTTTCGCCGAGCAGGAACTTGGCGTGCTCGGGCGGGAAGGTGTACTCGCGGCCGTCGTAGGTGAAGATGCCGCCGGTGACCATGGCGCCGAGCCATTCGCGGACGTAGCGTTCGTGCAGATCGGCGCGCGCGGCGAGCTCGCCACTGGTGGCGGGCCCCCGCGCGGCGGCGGCGAGCAACCCGGTGCGGTGGCCGACCCCGATGAGCATGGTGAGGGCGCTGCCGGTCATGGTCGCGGTGAGGTGGGCGGCGAAGTCCTTCTCCTCCATGGGTGGAGCCTACCCCGCCGGTGGACCGTCCGATGTGGACGATCCACCCCGGCGGGTGCGGCTGCCGCCGGCTGGGTGCAGCCCGCGCCGGCGGCTTGAGCCGCGCGTGGCGAGGTGTGGCCGACATCGGCAGAGTGGGACCGGCACCAGCGGAACCCGGGCCGCGCACCGGCGAGACGCGGCCGGCACCGGCGGGCTCGACCGGCACCAGCAGGACCTGGCGCGACCAGGCCGTGAGCCATCGGCCCGGGTGGGCGTGGCTCGGGGCGGCGGCCGGAGCCGCAGCACGAGCCACGCCAGGCGCGGGTGTCAGGCGTCCTCGTCCTCCAGGCCCGCGTCGGCCAGGACGGCGTACACCCGGCGGCGGGCGTCGGCGAGGATCTTCTTCACCTCGGCGACCTGGGCCTCGTTGCCGCTGTACCCCACCTGCGCGGCCGCTCCCGAGAGCTCGCCCAGTGCGTGCCACAGGGCCGCGAAGCGATCCGCGCCCGGCTCCTCCTCCGGTTCCTCCCACAGCGCCGCGAACTCCGCCTCGCGGCCCGCCACGTGCTCGCGGCCCGCGTCGGTCAGCTCCGCCACGCGGCGACCGGCCGTCTCGACCGTGTGGACCAGGCCTTCGTCCTCCAGCTGCTGCAGGATCGGGTACACCGAGCCCGGGCTCGGCCGCCAGCGGTCGTGCGTGCGGCGGCGGATCTCCTGCATCAGCTGGTAGCCGTGCATCGGCTCCTCGGCCAGCAACGCCAGCACCGCCGGCCGCACCGGGCGGGCCGGCGGGCGGCCGCCGCCGCCGCGGAACTCGCGGACCCGCTGGAACGGGCCGGCACCGCCGAACCAGCCGCCCGGGCCGCCGAACGAGCCCGGGCCGCCCGGGAAACCGGGGAAACCCGGAGGCTGGGGCGGGTGCGGTGGTGGCGGCGGGAAGCCGCGCGCCAGCTCCGGGCCGCCGTCCCAGTCCTCGTGCCCCGGCACGCCGTGTTCCGGGCCGAGGTGCCCCGCCCCGGGATGACCGGGCATCCCATGCCCCGGGTGCCCGAACCCGGCGTGCCCCGGTCCGTGGTGTCCCCCGTGCCTCCCGAACCCGGCGAAGATCCGGTCCGCGCCTGCGCTCATCTCCATGACGACCTCCATATCGTATCGGCGACATTCACACGATATATCGCCGCTCGATCGACGGCAAGGCGACTTCCCTCGCCCGAGGAGGAAGCAGACAGCTCCGGCCGCGAAGGACACCAGCCGCAGCCGCGCGACCGACGGCAAGCCGACCCCGATCACCCCGAACGGAATGCGGCCACCTCAGCCCAGCCCCACAGCCGACCGACCGACCGACGGCAAGCCGACCCCCGACCAGGAAGCGGGCACCCTCGACCACGAAAGGCGGCAGCCCTCAGGAACCCGACTTCACCGCCAGCGTCAGCAGGTCCGCCGCCGGGCCTGTCAGGCGCCGGCCCGCCGGCCACACCGCTCGCAGCACCCGGCCCAGCTCCACCCCCTCCACCGGCACCGGCACCAGCCGCCGGCCGGCCACCTCGCGCACCACGTCGAGGTCGCTGATCACCGCCGGCCCCGCGCCCGCGATCACCGCGTTGCGCACCGCCGACGCCGACCCCAGCTCCAGCAACGGTGTCACCGGCCCCGCCCCCGCCCGGCGCAACGCCGCCTCGACCGTCTCGCGCGTTCCCGAGCCCGGCTCGCGGACCACCAACGGCGTCGCGGCCAGCTCGCCCGCCGTCAGCGGACGGCGCCGCCGGGCCCACGCGTGCCCGGCCGGGACCACCACCACCAGCCGGTCCGTGGCGACGCGGCGGGTCGCCAAGCCCGGCCACGGTCCCGGCGACTCGACGAACCCGAGATCCACGCGGCCGCGGGCGACCAGGTCGGCGACCTGCTCGGAGTTGACCACCTCGAGCCCGACGTAGGTGTCCGGCCCGGTCCGCTTGACCTCGCCGATCCAAGCCGGCACGAAGTGCTCGGCGAGCGTCATGCTCGCCGCGACCCGCAGCTGCGCGCCGCGCTGGGTGCGCAGGGCCTCCGCGCCGGTGCGCAGACCGTCCACTTCGGTCAGCACGCGGTGGGCCCAGCCCGCGATCACCCGGCCGTCCGGGGTCAGGGCCGAGCCGCGGCGGGTCCGGTCCACCAGGGACAGTCCCAATTGGCGTTCCAAAGTGGACAGCCGTTTGCTCGCCGACGGCTGGGCGATGCCGAGTGCGCCCGCCGCCTGGCCGATGCTGCCGAGGTCGTCGACGAGCACCAGCAGGCGCAGCGAGTCCAGATCCGGTCCGGTCATAGCTTCAGTCTATGACCTCAGCACCGACCGCCGGCTACCGCGCGCGCCCGGCACCGGCGACGCTGGAGGCATGGCACTGACAGCGGCGAAAACCTCCGGCCTGGCGATCACCGGGCTCGGCGTCGCCGCGGCGTACGCGCTCAGCTCGGTGTGGCCGGTGGCCGGCGCGCTCACCGTCGCCGTCGTGCTCGGCGTCGCCGTAGGCAGCACGCCCGTCCTGACCGACGAGCACCGCCGGGCCGTCGCCCAGCTGACGAAACGCCTGTTGCGCGCCGGCGTCGTCGTGCTCGGGCTACAGCTCGCCGTCCCCACGGTGCTCGCGCTCGGCCCCGGCACGCTCGCCGCGGTCGTGCTGACGGTCGCGGTCACCTTCCTCGGCACGCTCGGCCTCGGCCGGCTGGTCCGGGTCCCCCGCGGACTCGCCCTGCTGGTGGCCACCGGCTTCTCGATCTGCGGCGCCTCGGCGATCGCCGCGATGGAAGGCGTGATCGAGCGCGACGACGAAGACGTCGCCACCGCCGTCGCGCTCGTCACCTGCTACGGCAGCTTCACCCTGGCCGCGCTCCCCCTGCTCGCCCACGCGCTCGGTCTCGACGCCGCCAGGACCGGCAGCTGGGCCGGGATCTCGGTGCACGAGGTCGCCCAGGTCGTCGCGGCGGCCGGGCCCGCGGGCGCCGCCGCGGTCGGGATCGCCGTCGTGGTGAAGCTCAGCCGCGTGGTCCTGCTCGCCCCGGTGGTCGCACTCGTCGGCGCCGCCGAACGCGGCCGCCGCGACACGCACGCCCCGCTCGTGCCGCTGTTCGTCCTCGGCTTCCTCGCGATGGTCGCGGTTCGGAGCACCGGCCTGGTCCCCCCGTTCGTGCTCGACATCGCGAAGATCGCGTCGACGCTCCTGCTCGCGGGCGCGCTCTTCGGGCTCGGCTGCGCCGTCCGGCTCGGCACCCTGCTGCGCGGCGGCGGCCGGGCGCTGCTCCTGGGTCTCCTGTCCACGCTTCTGGTGTTGGCAACGGGGTTCGGGACCCTGGCCGCGTTCACCTGAATTTTCCCTACGCGTCACGTATAGTTCGTTATACGCGAGGTTGTACGGCTCTTGTACGGATCGTGTCGACGCTGCTGGGCGAGACGAAGAACGAATCCGTAGGGAGCTCGAACCGTGAAGATCACCCGACTCGCTCAAGGGCTGCTCGCCGGGCTGCTGGGGTGTGCCGCCCTGGCCGTCCCGGCGGCCGTCGGTGCCGCCACCGCCCAGGCCGATGTGGCCAGCACGTTGGTGTTCAACAAGAACACCGAGGGCCACGACTGTTACCGCATCCCCACCATCGTCAAGGCGAACAACGGCGACCTGCTCGCCTTCGCCGAAGGCCGCAACAGCGGCGCCCACGCCTGCGCCGACCTGGGCAAGATCGATCTCGTGATGAAGCGTTCCACCGACGGCGGCAAGACGTGGGGCGCGCTGAACACCGTCATCACCGCGTTCGGCGACACGAAGGGCAACCCCGCGCCGATCGTCATCCCCGGCAGCAATCGGATCGTGCTGCTGTCGACCATGCAGTGCTACACCAACCCGGACTGCGGCCGGATCCCGCGCGTGTCCATCAGCGAGGACAACGGGAAGACGTGGGGCGCGCCGAAGACGCTGACCACCGAGCTCGGCTTCTCGGCCGCGCCGGGCTGGCTGGCCACCGGGCCGTCCCACGGGATCGTGCTGACGCGCGGCGCGCACAAGGGCCGGCTCGTCGCCGGGATGAGCTACTCGAACATCGGCGCGCTGGTCTACAGCGACGACCAGGGCAGCACGTGGCACCTCGGCGCCACCGACAAGCCGGCGACGAGTGCGATCAACCCGCAGGAGATCAGCGTCACCGAGCTCCGGGACGGCCGGATCTACGCCGCCGCGCGCAACCAGGCGAACGACGGCAACAAGTGCCTCGCGGACGGCACCCGCAACCGGGCATTCGCGATCAGCTCGGACGGCGGCGCGACGTTCAGCTCGAAGTTCGGCTTCGCCACCGACCTCGTCGCGCCGACGGTCGAGGGCTCGACGGCCCGGATGAGCGCCACCGACACCGGCGGCAAGTACAACCGGATCCTGTTCGCCGCACCGTCCGTGTGCGGCGAGCGCGAGCAGCTGCGGGTGCACTCGTCGTTCGACGAGGGCGCCAACTGGACCGGCAACGCCGGCAGCCTGCTCGTGTGGGGCGGCGGCGCGGCGTACTCGGACATGGTGCCGCTTTCGCAGTCGTCGGCCGGGGTGTTGTTCGAAGTGGGTCCCACAGAGCACCCGTACGACGCGATCCGCTTCGCCACGGTCACCGATGACGCGCTCGGCGCCCCGGCGTGCGGTGGCGGCTACAGCGTCATCGACTCGGCGCCGCTGGGCACCGGCGGCGCGGCCGGCACGGTGTACCTGTCGTACAACGCGGCCAACGGCCAGAACTGCGTCAGCACGATGAAGAACGGCTCCGCCGGCACGGCCACCGCGACCTCGGCCTACCTGGAGGTCAAGGGCTCGGCGCGGCAGACCGACTCGGGTTCGTTCTCCTGGTTCGCCGGCCCGGTCAAGGCCGCGGCGGCGGACAAGTGCGTGAAGTGGGGCGGCTCGGCCGGCGGCCAGGCCTACGACAGCGAGTTCGAGCACTGCAGCTGAACCGCGGAGGGTGGGACCCGCCCCCTGGCCGGGTCCCCCCTCTCCCCCGTGCCGCCCGGCCCCCTCGTCCGGGCGGCACGGGCGGTTCAGAAGCCGGTGCAGCTCGCGATGGCTCCGGCGCCGGCCGCGGTCGCCGTCTTGGCTTCCTTGCCGTCGACGGTCACCTTGCAGCTGACCGAGCCACCGTCCGGCCCGGCGGTGACGGTGAACTGGGACCCGGCGAGGAACCCGGTGGCTTCCACCGTCTTGGTCCACGGCACCGCGGCACCGGCCTCGGTGTTGATCAGGATGGTGTCCCGGTCGAAGGTGCTGTAGACGACGTCGGCGACCTTCGCGTCCCCGCTCACCTCGTAGACGATGGTGTGGTGGGCGGTGGCCTGGTCGTTGACGTCGCTGATCGCCTTGCTGATCACCACCGCCCACAGGATGCTGACGACCAGGGCCAGCAGCGACACGACGACACCGGCGATCGAGAGACCCTTGTTGGTCGCCTTCCCGGACCGCACTCTGGCCACGCCGACCGCCGCCAGGATCAGGCCGAGCACGGCCAGCGGCCACGCGACCACGCCGACGAGCGGGATCGGCGAGAACACCAACCCGATCAGGCCGAGGACGAACCCGGCCGTGCCCAGGCCGTTGCGCGGCGGCGCCGCCTGCGGGGCCGGGTGCTGCTGGAGCGGGGTGTAGTCGGTCATCGGGGTTTTCCTTTCACCTGGCGCTTGACGGCGAGAAGAAAACCAGCGGCGCGGCCCCGCCCGCGTCGTCCGCAGGCCTCGGCCGCGTACGACGAAAGTCGTCACCGGCCGCGAGGCGGACGAGCGGAACGGCTGATGGGGACGGGGTGGTCACCTCG
Source organism: Amycolatopsis sp. NPDC003731 (assembly GCF_053586895.1). Classification (NCBI taxonomy): domain Bacteria; kingdom Bacillati; phylum Actinomycetota; class Actinomycetes; order Pseudonocardiales; family Pseudonocardiaceae; genus Amycolatopsis; species Amycolatopsis sp. NPDC003731. The sequence continues at coordinate 29,072 of NZ_JBSFNC010000051.1, forward strand.
TAGGCTGATCCCCATGGGACGGTCCGTGCTGGGCGTGGTGTGCACCGTGCTGGCAGTCGCCGCGAGCCTGGTGACGGGCATCGTGAACGTGTCGCTGGAGATCAGCCTGCCCGGCACCGACGCTCTGCACGTGACGGCCGCGGCGGCGCTCGGCTGGTTCTTCGGGGTCGGTGCGTCGATCATGCTGGTGTGGCGGTGGCGCTGGCCCCTGGTGGTGACGGGTATCGCGGTGGCGCCGCCGTTGCTGCTGGTGGCCGACTCGCTGGCCGCGTTGATCGCCCTCGCCGCGCTCACGACCCGCTTCACCGGCTGGTGGCGCTGGAGCGCGGCGGCGCTCGTGTTCGCCGCGACCGGGCTCGCGGTGTGGCGTGACGCGAGCCGGCCCGTGGAGTCGTCGCTGGCCGAGGCCTGGATCTCGACCGAGACGATCGGCGCCAAGCTGATCGGCGTCGTCGTCACCGCGGCGGTCTACACGGCGGTCCCGCTCACGCTGGGGATCGTCCGGTACAGCTTCACCGAGAGGCGGCGCCTCGCCGCCGAAGAGGCGGCCTTGCGTGACCAGGTGGCCCGCCGGGAGGAGCAGGCGCGGATCGCCCGCGAGATGCACGACGTCCTCGGGCACCGGCTGTCCCTGCTTTCGCTGCAGGCGGGCGCGTTGGAGGTCACCGCGGCCACGACGCCGGACGCGGTGGAGGCGGCCAAGACGGTGCGGACGACGGCCCGGCAGTCGCTCGACGACCTGCGGCAGGTGATCGGCGTGCTGCGCGGCTCGGGCTTCACCGACCGGACGCCCAGCGGGCCCGCGGAGCCGCCCCAGCCGACGCTGGCCGACATCCCCGACTTGGTCGCCGGCGCCCGCCAGGCCGGTCTGGCGGTCAACGTGACGATCCTGCTCGACCAGGCGTCGACGGCCCCGGCCCCGCTCGGCACGGCGGCGTACCGGATCCTCCAGGAAGCCTTGACCAACGTCCTGCGCCACGCACCGGGCGCGCCGGCGGAGGTGCTGGTCCGCGGCGGCCCGGGCCCGGGGCTGTCGGTCGAGGTGTTCAACCCGCTGCCACCGCACTCGGTGCCGTCGCCGGGGTCGGGCACCGGGCTGACCGGCGTCAACGAGCGCATTTCCCTGCTCGGCGGGGCGTTGTCGGCGGGCCCGTTCGACGAGCGGACGTTCGCCCTGCGGGCCTGGCTGCCGTGGGTGGCACCGGCGCCCTAGCATGGGCGGGTGAGCGTGCGCGTACTGCTCGTCGACGACGACCCGCTGGTCCGCACCGGACTGTCCATGATCCTGGGCAGCACCCCCGATCTGCGGGTGGTCGCGGAGGCCGGCGACGGCGACGAAGCGGTCCAGCAGGTCGCCCGGCACGCGCCGGACGTGGTGATCATGGACATCCGCATGCGCCGCATGAACGGCCTGGCGGCGACGGCGGCGGTCCTGGCCCAGCCGAGGCCGCCGAAGGTCCTGATCCTGACGACGTTCGACCTGGACGAGTACGTGTTCGAGGCGCTGGCGGCGGGAGCGAGCGGGTTCTTGTTGAAGGAGGGCTCACCGCAGGAGATCATCGACGGCGTCCGAGTGGTGGCGAACGGCGACGCGATGTTGTCACCCAGGATGACGAAGCAGCTGATCGGCGAGTTCGTGGCAACACGGGCGAACCCGAGGCGATCGCGGGCCCAGGCCAAGCTGGAGCTCCTGAGCGAGCGGGAGCGCGAGATCGTGACGGCGGTGGCGCAGGGCAAACCGAACGCTCAGATCGCGGCGGAGCTGTTTCTCAGCGAGGCGACGGTGAAGACGCACATCACGCGGGCGTTCGCAAAGCTGGATGTGTCGAACCGGGTGCAGCTGACGATCTTCGCTTATGAAGCGGCGCTTGTGACGCCGTGAATTCCCCAATCTCGAAAGTCACCCGTTCGTGTATTGACACGAAACCCGGGCCGCCAGGACCATAAGCCGGGTCGGACGTCGTGACCCCAGGGGGAACCGTGCGCCATTCGAGAAACAGGATTGACCATTCGGCACGGGACCCGCGGGAAACGCCGGCACGCGGCGAACGACCGGGTCCGGCGCTTCCTCCCGCGGCCGTCCGCGCGCTACAGCTACAACGGACCGCCGGCAACCAGGCCGTATCAGGGCTCCTGGCCGGACACCTCCCGGTGCAGCGCACACTGGCATGGCACGGCAAGCCGGTGGCGACCTACGAGGATCTCCCGCAGGAAGACCGGGACCGGATCAAGAAATCGATCGACGCCGTATACGGCATGTTCGTGCAGCCGGTCATCGAGGCCATGATCGACGACCGCCGGATCCACAGGGTAACCGTCGGATTGGCCGTCAAGGAGATCCCCAAGATCATCGACCTCCTTTTCGAGTACGAGAAAAACCCACCCAAGCCTTCGCCGGACAACCCGAGAAGCAGAATCGCCCTGCAGCTACTGGAGAAACAACAGGAAGCCAAAAAGCTGAACTCGAAAGTCAAAACATCATATGCCGAGACGGTCTCCGTGCCCAACCTTCGCGAATTCAACAGATTCCTGGACACGAATCCGGCATTCGTGGATTATCTGACCAAGGCCGGCATCAGAATATTTTTCAGGTCTAAGAGCGCCAACAACATCGGCGGCCTCTACACGCACGCGGACAGGATCGTGCATCTCGAACCCGGGGTCGAAGGGGAGCGTCCGGGCATCTTCCTTCGGTTGTTGCTGCACGAGCTGGGGCATGCCTCGTTCCAGCGGATGCTGATGACCACCAAGCCGGACGCCCTGAACCAGGACGAGCAGGCGTTCCGCGACGCCTGGACGGTGCTGCGGCGGAACGACGGACAGTACCTGCTCGGACTCCACCTGGGTCAGGGCAGAGAGCCCGATGAGAGGCAGAAGTACCAGGCGGGCGACTTCATGGAGTTCTGCGCCGAGAACTTCATGCACCGGGTGACCGCGCCGGACCTGCTGAACAAGCATTTGATGACGATCAACAAGCCGGGCAATCACGTCCCGCACGATGTCAGGGATGCCTGGCGTGACGCGATCGTGATCCTGGACAAGTACGTGCGCCTGCTCCTGCGCTGACGAGTCGATCCTTCAGACAGCTGCGCTCACTTCGAACCCGCCGGTGCAGTGGCCACCGCGGACTCGCCGAACCGGATTCCCTTCGCCTCCTTCCCGATCGCCGTCAGCACGGCCACCGCGATCAGCCCCGGGACCACCGTCCACACCAGAGCCGACGGGTACCCGTGGGACTCCGCGATCGCCTGCTGGATCGGCAGGTTCAACGCCGCCAAGAGGTTTCCCAGCTGGTACGTCACCCCCGGGTAGAAGCCGCGGATGGCGTCCGGGGACATCTCCGTCAGGTGCGCCGGGATCACTCCCCACGCCCCCTGGACCATGATCTGCATCAGGAACGAGCCCAGCGCCAGCATCCCCGCGCCGTGGTCGACCGCGAAGATCGGGACCACCGGGAGGCCCAGCACCGCCGCCGCCACGATGGTGCGGCGGCGGCCCAGTTTCTCCGACAGCGTCCCGAACGCACACCCGCCGATGATGGCTCCGATGTTGTACAGCACGGCTATCCACGTGCTCGTCGACGCGCTCAGGCCCGCGCCGCCGTTGTCGTGGGCCTTCAGGAAGCTCGGGTAGACGTCCTGGGTTCCGTGGCTCATCCAGTTGAACGCCGTCATCAGCAGGATCAGGTAGCCGAAGCGGCGGATCACCTTGGGGTTCAGCAGGATGTCCTTGACCGACGTCCGCGTCACCTTCAGCTTCTCGCGCGCGGTCTCCCACACCTCCGACTCGCGGACGCGCGCGCGGATCAGCAGGCTGATCAGCGCCGGGAAGATGCTCAGCACGAAGATCCAGCGCCACTGCAGCCCCAGCGCGGAATGGAACAGCAGGTACGCCAGCGCCGCCAGCAGGTAGCCGATCGAATAGCCGACCTGCAGCAGGCCCGAGAAGAAGCCGCGGCGCTCGGCCGGGATCTTCTCCATCGCCAGTGCCGCGCCCAGGCCCCACTCGCCGCCCATGCCGATGCCGTAGACGAACCGCAGCACCAGCAGCACCGCGTAGTTCGGGGCGAACGCGCACAGCAGGCCGGCCACCGAATACAGCACGACGTCGGCCATCAGCGGGATGCGGCGGCCCACCCGGTCGGCCCACAGGCCGAACAGGAGCGCGCCGACCGGGCGCATCACCAGCGTCGCCGTCGTGATGAACGCCAGCTGCGTGGCCGTCGCGCCGAACGACTTGTCCTTTGCGATGTCCGCCAGGACGAACACGACCAGGAAGTAGTCGAACGAGTCCATGCTCCAGCCGAGCAGTGCGGCGAGGAAACTGTTGCGCTGGTCCGCGGTAAGCGCTTTCCGATCCGTCACGTTCGCCCCGTTCCGTCGGTTTCCCACCGGAAGACCTCGGGTTCGGTCTAGCACCCACCACCCCGGGCGGGCAAGAGGATCAGAGCGAGACGCGGGTGCGGACCCGGCGGCCGACGTCCCGGGCCCAGGCCTTGATCCGGTCCCAGTCGCGGAAGTCGCCGGCGCGCCGGCCCGAGGCCAGCAGCTTCGGGATCAGCCCGTGCACGGTCGCCGGGTCCAGCCGGCCGCCGAAGGTGGCCGTGCGCTCCGCGTCGATGCGCGCGGCCAGCAGGGCCACGTTCGCCGGCAGGCTGACCTGGTGCGTGGCCGCGCCCGGGCCGCACGGTCCGCTGTGGAACAACCACACCGGACGCTCGGCGAGCGCCCGGGCGTTGCGTTCCAGCAGCCGGACGGCTTCCGGCCGCCACCGGTGGTAGTACAGCGCGCTGCCGACGACGACCGCGGCGTAGTGCTCGACGCCCGCGACGTCGGCGGCGTCGCGCACGTCGACGGTCAGGCCCGCTGCACCGAGCTCGGCGGCGATGACCTCGGCGATCTGCCGGGTTCCGCCGTGACGCCCGGCGTAGGCGACGAGGACTGCGGTCATGCGGTCCATTGTCGGCCTTCGCGGACCGGACTGCCCCGTGGGTCGCCCACGATCCGCCGAACGGGCGCTTCCACGCTACTCTCCGCGGTTCTCACGGCGGCGGCAGGAACGCGGGTCGCTCCGACGGGTCCGGTTCGTCGTAGTAGCGGTGGAAGACCGCGGTCTGCCCGCCGGAAATCGGTGGCACGATCCAGCTCCACTCCGCGGGGCACCGGCGCCCGGCCCGCTCCTCCCGTTCCAGGTGGGACAGGAACCGGTGCGATTCGGTGTGGTGGTCGGCCATCGTGACGCCGGCCGCGTCGAAGGAGTGCTGCACCGCCAGCGTCAGCTCCACCAGCGCGCGGTCGCGCCAGAGCGTGCGCTCGGACGCGGTGTCGAGGCCCATCAGCTCCGCGATGACCGGCAGCAGGTCGTAGCGCTGCTCGTCGGCGAGGTTCCGGGCCCCGACCTCGGTGCCGAGGTACCAGCCGTTGAACGGCGCCGCCGGGTAGGTCACGCCGCCGATCTCCAGGGGCATGTTGCTGATCGCCGGCACGGCGTGCCAGCGCAGCCCGAGCCCGGCGAACCAGCGGTGGTCGGGGTGGGTCAGCGGGACCTCCAGGACGGCGTCCGGCGGCAGCGTGAACAGCCGCGGTTCGCCGGGCACGGCCTCGATCAGCAGCGGCAGGACGTCGAAGGAACCTCTTCGCTCCGGCGGCCGCCACCCGAGTCTTCGCACCTGCTCGGTGAACTCGGCGTACCGCGGGTCGCCGAGGACCGAGCCGTCTTCGAAGCGGTACCCGGCGTAGCGGATCAGCTGCTCGTTGTGGATGCGCGGGCCCGGTGCACCGGGCGTGTCCGGCGCGAAGACGGTGACCGTCGGCCGGATCCGCCCGCCCCGGGTCGCTTGGCGCAGGTGGGCGACGCACTCGCCGGCGATCGCGGCGGGGTCGGTGACCCGGCGGCGGTCCCGGATCCGCAGGCTGCGCCAGTACAGCCGGCCGATGCAGCGCGCCGAGTTGCGCCACGCGACCCGCGCGCCGTACGCCAGCTCGGCGGGCGTGTGCCGGTACGTGCCGGTTTCCATGATTTCCGCGCGCACCTGCGCCAGCCGGTCCTCGAACCGCTCGCCCTGTTCCGCGGCGCCTTCGGCGAACATCCGGTCCAGGAATTCCTCCGCTTCCGCGGAATTGACACTCTGCTCTTCCGAGACGCGCTGCGGGTAGAGCGGCAACGAGGCCGTCACCCGCTCGGGTGTAACGGTCACCGCGGTTCCCCACTCTCCGAAATCGCGATCTGCAGCCCGACGAAAAGGTTCACCGTTCCTCCGAGGGTCGCCGACGACACTGCCGGCCGGAAGTCCCCACTGCCCTGGGAACTCCGGCCAGGCGGGGGAGGATACCCCACGTTTCGCGGGACGGGCTCCGCCACTCGGGAACGCCGTCCCGGCGATCCCGGAATTCCAGCGCACACGAGGTCCGGCTGAAAAAATAACTGCTACCAAGCGTTATTCGGACATGGCGCAGCGCATTTCCGGTCAATCGATCACCCCGGGCGGCAAAACCCGCGTGATCCTTTATCGGCGGCCGGCCTTCGTCTTTTCGTGGGCAATCGGCGAACGGCCTTCACCAGGGGCGGCCACCCGGGTACGCGCGCCCGCGTTAGAGTCGCGGTGATCGGCAGCGGAGGGAGAGTTTTCGTGACCGCCAGGCGCATCCCCGTAGTCCTGGTCGCCGGGTTCCTCGGCGCGGGCAAGACGACGTTGCTCAACCACCTGCTCGCCAACCGCGAGGGCGCCCGGGTCGGCGTCGTGGTCAACGACTTCGGCCAGGTGAACGTCGACGCGCTCGCGGTCGCCGGTCAGGTCGACACGATGGTCTCCCTCGGTAACGGCTGCCTGTGCTGCGCGGTCGACGCGAGCGGGCTGGACGCGATGCTCGCGAAGCTGTCCGGCGCCGAAGCCGGCATCGACGTCATCGTCGTCGAAGCCAGCGGCATCGCCGAGCCCCGCGACCTCATCCGGCTGATGATCGCCAGCGAGAACCCGGACATCCGCTACGGCGGGCTGGCCGAGGTCGTCGACGCCGCCGAGTTCGAGGCCGCCCGCGAACGCCACCCCGAGCTCGCCGACCACTTGCGGCTCGCCGACCTCGTGGTCCTGAACAAGGCCGACCGGGTGCCCGCCGAGGCACTCGCGAAGCTCGCCGCGACCGTCGAAGAGCTGGCCCCGGGCCGCCCGCTGCTGGTCACCGAGCACGGCCGGGTCGACCCGCGGCTGTTCTTCGACCCCGAACCCCGCGGCGAGCGCGCCGGCCAGCTGTCGTTCGACGACCTGCGCGAGGACGACCACGACCATTCGCGGCACCTGCACGCCGAGTACCAGACGGTCACCTTCACCGCCGGGACGCCACTCGCGCCGCGCGCCTTCGTCGAGTTCCTCGAGCGGCGCCCGGCCGGGCTCTACCGGATGAAGGGCCAGGCCGACTTCGGCCCGACCGGCGCGCAAGCGCGCTTCCACCTGCACACCGTCGGCGGGTTCGTGCAGCTGGAGCGGTCGGCCTGGCCGGCGGGCGAGCCGCGGCGGACCGAGCTGGTGCTGATCGGCGCCGGCATCGACACCGACGCCGTGCTCGCCGACCTGGACCGCTGCGTGGCCGACGACCCGGACACCGTGGACGAACGCGGCCTGCTGCACATCCTGCGGTACCTGCCCGACCAGGCCTGAGCGCCCCGCCACGCCGAAGATCGGCAAATGCGCCGCCGCCGCGGCCACCGCGACGGACACTGACCGCCATGACGACCACCGCGGTGAGCGCACCACGCTGGTACCTGGTCGGCGTGCTGCCCGAGGACGTCCCCCTGGCCCACCTGATGACCCGCTCCGGCGACCTCCGCTACCGGCGCTCGGCGTGCGGGGCGCGTGAGTCCCGCAGCTGGAAACCCGTCGACCTGACCACGTCCGAGCTCGCGCCGTGCCCGGCGTGCGTCGCGACGCTGTCCGGCGTCGGCGCCGGACAGCTCGCCCTCGACTTGCCGGTCTAGGCGATCAACGTCCGCGCGAGCCGCTTCGCGGTGTCGAACGGCCGCGAGTTCTGGGCGACCACTGCCATGACCGTGGCTCCGTCCAGCAGGAGCATCAGCTCGTCGGCCAGCTCGCCTTCGTCGCTCCGGAGCTGCGCCCGCAGGTAACTGTGCAACCCGGTCTTGTGGTGGCGGACCACTTCGCGGACCGGGTCGGCGGGGTCGGGGAATTCCGAGGCCGCGTTCAGGAAGGCACAGCCGCGGTAGCCGTCGCGGGAAAGCCAGGCTTCGTAGGCGTCGAACACCGCCAGCACCCGCTCGCGCGGATCGGTGTGCGCGGCGGTGATCCGGTCGATCTCCTCCTGCCACTGCCGATCGCGCTCGCGCAGGTACGCGACGACGAGCCGGCTCTTGGACCCGAAGTTGCCGTAGAGGGCCGCCTTCGTCACCCCGGCTTCGGCGGCCACCGTGTCGACGCCCACGGCGTGGATGCCGTCGCGGTAGAACAACGCCGACGCGGCCTGGAGCACCTTCGCGCCCGCGTCGCCGGGACGGGTCCGGCCCACGGCATCCCTCCGAACAGATCGGTCTGGTTCTTTACCTGCGGTGATCCTATCATTACTTGACATCAGACAGACCTGTCTGTTTGGTGGACGAGGTGACGACGCGGACGAAGACGGACAGCTGGGCCTCCACGGCCGCGGTCGGCGCGGTCGTGATCGCCCTCTGCTACGGGTTCGCGCGCTACGCCTACGGGCCTTTCGTGCCGCGGTTCAGCGAGACGTTCGGGCTGACCACGGTCGGCGTCGGCGTCCTCGGTGGCCTCTCCACCGCGGGATACGGCCTCGGGCTACTGCTGGCGCCGAGAACGTCCGCGCGGTCGGCACGCGGGACCGTTCTGCTGGCCGCGACGTCGGCGACGGCCGGGCTCGCGGTCATGGCGCTGGCACCGCACGTCGTGGTGTTCGGCGCCGGGATCACCGTTGCGGGGGCCGGCGCGGGGCTCGTGTCGCCGGGTGTCGCGCAGCTGATCGGCGAGACGGTCGGGACGCGGACCCGCGACCGGGCGCAGACCTGGGCCAACACCGGGACCGGCCTGGGGCTGGCCGCGTCGGCGTTCACTCCCCTGCTGGCCTTCGGCTGGCCGGTGATCTGGTCGGCGTTCGCCGCCCTCGGCGTGGCGGTGACGCTGCTCGCCTGGCGGACGTTGCCCCGGTCCCCCGGCGTGCCCACCGTCTCCGGGCCGGTCCGCGGGATCGTCCCGCTCGTGGCCAACTCCGCGCTCATCGGCGTGACCAGCGCGCCGTACTGGACGTTCTCCACCTCCCGGCTCGCCGAAACCGGGCTGAGCCCGGTGGCCGCGACCTGGTGCTGGGCCACGATCGGCGCGGCCGGGCTGCTCGGCGGCCTGGCGGGACGGGCGGCCGGGCGCGCGGGCCTGCGGACGGTCAACCTCGCGACGTGGACCCTCGCCGCCGCGGGCCTCGCCCTCCTCGCCCTGCCGAACCCTGGGGTGCCCGTCGCCCTGCTCTCCGGCGCCCTGTTCGGCAGCACCTACATGGCGCTGACCGGGCTCTGCATCCTCTGGGCGGCCCGTCTGTTCCCCGACCGGCCGGCCCGGGGCATCACGTGGTCGTTCGCCGGGCTCGGCGTCGGCCAGACCGTGGCCTCACCGCTGGCCGGCGCGGCGGCCGCGGGCCTCGGGTCCGGGGCGGTGTTCGGGCTGACCGCGCTGGTCGCGCTCACCGCGTGGAGCCAACTCCACCCGCGCCTCGGGCCGCCGTGATCACGTCTTCTTCGCCCGGCTCGGCGCCACCCGCGGCGGCTCGTTGGGCATCTTCGGGTACACCGGCGGCCACGGCGCGTCCATCAGCCCGGCCGCCATGTCCCGCTCGGACATCTCCAGCAGCGGCTCGATCGACTGCGGCCGCTCCCCCGCGCCCGCCCACGGATCGCCGCGCTCGGCCAGCCGGGCGGGCACGGTGCTCAGCGTCAGCGTGTCCGGCTCGACGGTGTCCAGCTCGTCCCAGCCGATCGGCGTCGACACCTGGCCGCCGACCCGCGGGCGCACGCACCACGTGCCGAACACCGTCTTGTGCGGGGCGTTCTGGTTGAAGTCGACGAACACGCGCGTGCCGCGTTCTTCCTTCCACCACTGCGCGGTGATCTTCTCCGGGTGCCGGCGTTCGAGGGCCCGGGCCAGGGCGACCGCGGCCGCCCGCACCTGGAAGCTGTCCCAGCGCGGCTCGAGCAGCACGTACAAGTGCAACCCGCGCGAGCCCGACGTCTTCAGGTGCCCCTCGATGCCGTTCTCGGCCAGGAACTCCCTGGTCAGCGCCGCGGCTTCGCGCAGCTGGTCGAAGCCGATGCCGGGCGACGGGTCGAGGTCGACGCGCAGCTCGTCGGTGACCTCGGGTGTGTCGGCGAGGTAGGGCCAGACGTGGAAGCCGAGGCAGCCGAGGTTCACCGCCCAGAGGATGTGGGCCAGGTCCTTCGCCACCAGCGCGTCGCTGGTCGTGCCGTTCGGGGTCGAGACGACGGTGGTGGTCAGCCACGGCGGCGCGCCCTTCGGGACGCGTTTCTGGAACCAGTTCTTGCCGCCGGCGCCGTCCGGGTAGCGCTCCAGCAGCAGCGGGCGCCCGCCGAGCCGGGCCAGCAGCGGCCCGGACACCGCCCGGTAGTACTCGACGAGGTCGAGCTTCGTCTCGCCGCGCTCCGGGAAGTAGACCCTGTCCGGGCTGCTGATCTTGACCTCGACGCCGTCGGCGTCCACCAGGACCGCCCCGCTCATCGCGCCTCCCCGAACAGCTTCGCGAGCTCGGCGGGCGGCGCCTCGTCGAGCTGGGCGTACGTGCAGGACTCCGGCGTGCGGTCGGGCCGGAACCGGACCAGCCGCCCGCCGTGCCGGAACCGGCCGCCCTGCAGGTGCTCGTACCGCACTTCGGCCACCCATTCCGGCCGCAGCGGCTCCCACGAGAGGTCCTTCTGCGGCGCCCACCGGCTGTTCGCGCCCGGCTGGCGGCCGGGCTGCGGTTCGTACTCGGCCCAGGTGCGCCACGGGTGGTTTTCGAGCGCGTTTTCCCGCAGCGGCGCCAGTTCCTCGACCAGCTCGGCCCGCCGGGCCTTGGTGAAACTGGTGGCCACCCCGATGTGGTGCAGGACGCCCTCGTCGTCGAACAGCCCGAGCAGCAGCGAGCCGACGCCGACGCCGTCCTTGTGCCAGCGGAACCCGGTGACGACGCAGTCGGCCGTGCGCTCGTGCTTGACCTTCAGCATGACGCGCTTGTCCTGCTCGTACGGCAGGTCGCCGGGCTTGGCCACGACGCCGTCGAAGCCCGCGCCCTCGAACCGGGTGAACCAGTCTTCGGCCTGCGCCGGGTCCTCGCTCAGCGGGGTCAGGTGGACGCGTTGCAGCCCTTCGGCGGCGTTGCCCAAGATGCTTTCGAGCTGTTTGCGCCGCTCGCGGAAGGGCTGCCCGGTGAAGTCGGTGTCGCCGAGGGCCAGCAGGTCGAAGGCGATGAAGCTGGCCGGCGTCTCCTCGGCGAGTTTGCGCACGCGCGAAGCCGCCGGGTGCAGCCGCAGCATCAACGTCTCGAAGTCGAGCCCGGCCGGCGTGACCACCACGATCTCGCCGTCGACGACGCAGCGGGGCGGCAGCGCGGCGGCCAGCAGCTCCACCAGCTCCGGGAAGTAGCGGGTCAGCGGGCGGTCGTTGCGGGAGCCGAGCTCGATCTCGTCGCCGTCCCGGAACACGACGCACCGGAAACCGTCCCACTTGGGCTCGTAGAGCAGCCCCGGGGCACGGGGCACCTCGTGCACCGCTTTCGCGAGCATCGGCCGCACCGGCGGCATAACGGGCAAGTCCACCGCGCGAGCTTAAAACACGGGTATGACATTTCAAGGCGTGATAGACACTCCCGCGTGACCTTCGAACGCCCCGCACCGCCCCTGACCGGGGGCGAGCGCGAAATGCTCCGCACCTTCCTCGACTTCCACCGCGCCACCCTCGCGATGAAGTGCGACGGACTGTCCGACGAGGAACTGCGGCGCGCGTCGAGCCCGCCGTCGACGCTGTCGCTGCTCGGCCTGGTCCGGCACATGGCCGAGGTCGAGCGCACCTGGTTCCGGCGGGTGATCAACGCCGAGGACGTCCCGCTGCGCTGGTCGTCCGAAGGGGACTTCCAGGCCGCCTACGACGCGAGTTCCTCGACGCGCGCCGAAGCCTTCGAGGCGTGGCAGGCCGAGGTCGAGAAATCGCGCAAGATCGAAGAAGCGGCGGAGTCCTTGGACGTCACCGGCCACCAGCCGCGCTGGGGCGAGGACGTCTCGCTGCGGCTGGTGATGCTGCACATGATCCACGAGTACGCCCGGCACAACGGCCACGCGGACTTCCTGCGCGAGGCCATCGACGGCGTCACGGGGGCGTAGTGGACCCGCTCGCCTGGTTGCGCGACACCGACCCGGCCCTGCGCTGGCAGGTGGAGCGCGACCTGGCGGGCGAACCCCCGGCGGTCTGGGAGGCGACCCGGGCGCGGGTCGCCACCGAAGGGTTCGGCGCGCGGCTCCTGGACCTGCAGGACGCCGACGGCCGGTGGGCGGGCGGCGCGTACTTCCCGGCTGGCTTCCCCGACGGTGAACCGCAGCCGTGGACGGCGACGACCTGGTCGTTGAACGCCCTGCGCGAGTGGGGCCTCGACGGCGCCGTCCTGCGCGGTACGGCCGAGCGGCTCGCCCGGAACTGCCGCTGGGAGTACGACGACCTGCCGTACTGGGACGGCGAAGTCGACTGCTGCATCAACGCCTGGACGCTGGCCAACGGAGTGTGGCTCGGTGCGGACGTCGAAGGCATCGCGAGGTGGTTCGTCGAGCACCGGCTCCCCGACGGCGGCTGGAACTGCGCGTGGGTCGAGGGCTCGACGCGCTCGTCGGTCCACTCGACGCTCAACGCGCTCAAGGGCCTGCTCGCCTACGAGGTGGCGACCGGCGGCACCGCGGATTCCCGGGCGGCGCGCCGTTCGGGCGAGGAATACCTGCTGGAACGCGGGCTGTTCCGGCGGCTTTCCACGGGTGAGCCGATCGGCCCGTGGGTGACGGAGTTCGGCTACCCGTTCCGCTGGCGCTACGACGTGCTCAACGCAGCTTCCTACTTCCGCGACGCCGGCCGCAGGGACGACCGGCTGGCCGAGGCGATCGCCCTGATCCGCGCAGCCCGGCAGCCGGACGGGACGTGGCGGCAGGAGCGGACCGACGCCGGCCGGGTGTGGTTCGACGTGGACGTCCCGGCCGGGCAGCCGTCGAAGTGGCTGACGCTGTTCGCCACCCGGGTCCTGAACTGGTGGGACGCCCGCTAGAGCTCCGCCAGCACGAGCCCGCTGCGCGGCTTCGGCGTGAAGTAGGTGGCCTTCCGCGGCATCCGGCGGCCGGCGGCGTGCACGGCGAGGACGTCGGCGTAGGCCACCGGGGCCAGCAGCACCACCGCGTCCGCGTCCGGGGGCAGCGGGCGGCCCGCCGGGAGCGGGCGGACGCACGGCCCGTCCGGGTCGATGCCGAGCGCGCGGGCGAACAGGACCCGTTCGACGAGCTCGTGGTCGATCACCGGCCAGGGGCCGTCCGGGGCCGGGAGCGGCACTCGCAGCACGGCCCCGCCGGCGCGCACGACCACCTCGCCGGGGACCGGCACGGCGTGTTCGTCGTAGCGGACGTCCAGGCCGGCCGCGCACCAGCGCGACACCAGGTCCTCCGGGCCGAGGCCGGTGCCGGTGAGGACGCGGTGGATCGCGCCGATCCGCAGCGCCGGTCCGGCGGTGACCAGGGCGAGCAGCGCGCCGTGGCCGGCCGCCGCCGCGGCGGCCACGCGGTGGTTGCCGTCCGCGACCAGCAGGTCCGTGCCGGCCACCGCGGCCAGCAGGCGGCTCTGCAGCGGTCCTTCCGGCACCACCCAGAGGTCGTGCCGCCGCCCGGCCGCGTCCGAAGTGGACAGATCGGGCAGGCCGAGGCCGGCGCAGGCCTGTTCGACCTGCTCGGTCAGCTCCGGGCCGCCGGCGGCCGGGACGAGCAGCGCCGCGCTCGTCGCGCAGCCCAGGCCGGCGAGCACCGCGGCCCGTTCGGCGACGACGTCGGGGTAGACGTCCTCGGTGTGGCGGACGCGCGCGGCGCCGTCGTCGGTCACCGCCGCCGGGTCGACCAGGCAGAGCAGGCCGAGCGCCACGCCGTCCGGTCCTTCGACCCGGTAGGGCGCGACGATGTCCCGCACCGGCCGGTAGAACCGCTTCTTCAGCCGTTCGAGCACGGCGCGGGCGACCGGGACGGCGGCCGTCAGGTCGAGACCGCGCGCCAGGGCGGCGGGCGTGCGGGCCGGGTGCTGCACGGCCAGCAGGCTGTCCGCGGCGCCGGGCGCGGCCAGCGCGGCGATCACCCGCTCGGGCTCGGCGAACTCGTCGACGTCGGGGCCGGGGACCGCGTCGCGGACCACCCAGCCCCGCCCGATCGGCCGGATCCAGTCGCTCATCCCGACCATCTTCCGCCACGAGCGTCCGGAAATCCGCTGGGGCCGCTACCGCCGGGATGGAATGCTTAGGACTGCAAAGCAGTTGACTCCGGTCATGACCGTTCCGAGGAGCACCCCGCCGATGACGACGTCCGCCGCCACCACGGGAGTCGGCTTCCGGTCCGAACGCGGCCCGGTCCTGATCGCGGTCATGCTCAGCACGGCGCTGGTCGCGCTGGACAGCACGATCATCGCGACCGCCGTCCCGTCGGTGGTCCGCGACCTCGGCGGGTTCGCGCAGTTCCCGTGGCTGTTCTCGATCTACCTGCTCACCCAGGCCGTGACGGTGCCGCTCTACGGCAAGTTCGCCGACGTCCTCGGCCGCCGTCCGGTGATGTTCTTCGGCATTGCGGCGTTCCTGGTCGGCTCGGTGCTGTGCGGTGCCGCCTGGAGCATGCCGGTGCTGATCGCCGCCCGCGCGGTCCAGGGCATCGGCGCCGGCGCGATCCAGCCGATGTCGATGACGATCATCGGCGACCTGTACACGGTGGAGGAACGCGCCCGGGTGCAGGGCTACGTGGCCAGCGTCTGGGGCGCGGCTTCGGTGGTCGGCCCGACGCTCGGCGGCCTGTTCGCCGAGTACCTGGACTGGCGCTGGATCTTCTTCATCAACCTGCCCCTGGGCGCGATCGCGGCGCTGATGCTGTTCCGCGGCTTCGCCGAGCGCGTGGAGCGCAAGCCGCACAAGGTCGACTACCTGGGCGCGGGTCTGCTCACCATCGGCTGTTCCCTGATCATCCTCGGCCTGCTCGAGGGCGGCGTCGCGTGGGCGTGGGGTTCGGTGCCGAGTGTGGCGATCTTCGTCGCGGGCGTGGTCCTGCTGGTGGCGTTCGTGCTGGTGGAGAAGCGCGCGGCGGAGCCGGTGCTGCCGCTGTGGGTGTTCACGCGGCGGGTCCTGGTCGGCGGCAACCTGGTGGCGGTGGTGGTGGGCGCGGTCCTGATGGGACTGACGTCGTACCTGCCGACGTACGCCCAAGGAGTGCTCGGCGCGGGGGCGCTGGTGGCGGGCTTCGCGGTGGCGGCGCTGACGGTGGGCTGGCCGATTTCGGCGTCCCTGGCCGGCAAGATCTACCTGCGCATCGGCTTCCGCGACACGGCGTTGATCGGCAGCGTGTTCATCATCGCCGGCGGTGTCCTGGTGGCCCTGCTGGGCGCGGGTTCTTCGCTGTGGGCGGCGGCTTTCGCGGCGTTCGTCCTCGGGATCGGGCTGGGGCTGGCGGCGAGCCCGACGTTGGTGGCGATCCAGTCGGTGGTGGGCTGGGACCGCCGCGGCGTGGTGACGGCGACGAACCTGTTCAGCCGCTCCCTGGGCAGTGCGGTCGGGGCGGCGGTGTTCGGGGCGATCGCGAACGCGACGCTGGCTTCGCGGTTCGCTTCGCCGCCGCCGGGAGTGGGACCGCTGCCGCCTTCGGTGGACGCGACGAGCCTGGTGCTGGGCGGGCACGCGGACGATTCGCCGGCGGCCGTCTTCGTGCGCGGGGCCCTCGCCGATGCGACGCACTACGTGTTCCTGGGCCTGCTGGCCGTGGCCGTGCTGTCGGTGGGGGCGCTGGTGCTGATGCCGCGGAAGACCGAGCAGCTGGAGTTCTGAGCACTGGTCACCGAGGACCGGGCCGGCCGCCCCTAGTTCTGCAGCGGCACCAGCTCCGCCTGGAACTTCTCCAGGAACCCGTCGAAATCGGCGTGCGCGGGCCGGATCACGAACTTCGACAGCCCGGCCTCGATGTGCTGCTCCACCAGCCGGCGGGCCTCCGGCCAGCTCGTTGCCACCAGGTCCGTCAGCGGGACGCCGGGGCTGCGGCGGGCCGCCACCGCCGCGAGTTCGTCCGGGATCCCCCGGTCCGCGACGGCCAGGCTGAGCCCGAAGTGGTCCTCTTCGATCTCGCGTCCGGCCTCCGCCGCCGCCCGCTGGATCGCGAGCCGGGCGTCGCGGGCCTGGGCGGGCGGGTGGAAACTGCCGAGCCAGCCGTCCGCGAGGCGGCCCGTGCGGCGCAGCGCGGCCGGGGCCGATCCGCCCAGCCAGACGTCGAGGCGCTTCGCCGGTTTCGGGCCGAGGCGGACGCCGTCGACCTGGAAGAACTCGCCGTCGAAGGAAACCTCGTCCTCCTCCAGCAGCCGGCGCAGGAGGACGAGCGACTCGTCGAACACCGCGGCACGGCGGCCCGGCGGCACCGGGAACAGACCGGCTTCGGCCGCGCGGGCCGGCCGGAGGCCGAACACCGGCAGCACCCGCTTGGGCGCGAGCCCGGCCAGCGTGAGCAGCTGCTTGGCGACCAGCACCGGGTGCCGGCCCGGCAGGATCGCAACACCGGTACCGACCTTCAGCTTCGACGTCCGCGCCAGCGCGTGCGCCATGCCGATCATCGGGTCGACCTCGGGCGAGTAGACCAGCTCCGACAGCCACAGCGAATCGACGCCCGCGTCCTCCAGCCGGGCCGCCAGTCCGGCGAACTCCGCCGGCCCGGTCCCGGCCGCGGGGGCGACACCCAGCCTGATCTTCAGCAAGATTCCTCCCGGAAGGCTCTCCGGGAGCAACGCGCCGAGCGGCCGGGAATTCCTCAGGCGGTCGCGTCGATGACGCGGGTCAGCGCGGCGTGCAGGGCTTCCAGCTCGGCGACGTCCATCCCGAGCGTCTCGACCACCTTGTACGGGATCTTCTCCGCCTCCGCCCGCAGCGCCCGGCCCGTCCCGGTCAGTTCGACCGTCAGCTGCCGCTCGTCCGAACGATTCCGGGTGCGCGTGACGTACCCGAGCGCCTCCAGCCGCTTGAGCAGCGGTGACAGCGTCGCGGGTTCGTGGCGCAGCGCCGCACCGAGTTCCTTCACCGAGCGCGGCGAGCGTTCCCACAGCGCGAGCATCACCAGGTACTGCGGATGGGTCAGGCCGTACGGCTCGAGCAGCGGCCGGTAGATCGCGATCACGCTGCGCGAAGCCACCGACAGCGCGAAGCACACCTGCCGGTCCAGCTTCAGGGGGTCCTCACCCAGGTCGATCATGGCCCCGATCCTCCTGTGTCGTCGATCGCGCTATTGATTAGTGCACTAAGCATTAGTGTACTATCAGACTCATGGAACGACCGAGTGTGCTCCGCTGGTTCGGCTACGCCGTGGGCGTGCGGCTCCCCGAGCGCTACAACAACTGGGCGTTGCACGACGCGACGTCGAAGCACTGGCGGGCCCGGTTCGTGCTCCAGCGGTCGATCGGCATCGCGCCGCTGTGCGCCGTGTGGCTGCTGCTGCCCGGGTCGATCTGGCTGCGGCTCTCGCTGGTCCTGATGGCCGCCCTGGTCGCGTACTTCTATTCGTGCGCGTACATGGAGGAGAGCGTCGAGCACCGGCTCGGCCGGCAGGGCTTCCCGCACAACACCGGGCGCCGCATCCGCGCCGAGGCCGCCGAGGCGAAGAACGCCGAGGCGACCGCCCGCTACCTCGCGCGCTACCGGACGCCGTCCGAGGGTTAGCTACAGTCGGGGGCGATGAGACGCAAGCTCCGCCCGCCGATCCCGCCCCGCCACGGGCTGGACCCCGCCCGGCTGAAACTGCCCGACGGCGAGTGGCCGACCCTGCTGGCGCACCTCGTCGACCGGCTGCCGCGCGTCGCGCCCGACCGCATCGAGCAGATGCTGCGCGAAGAGCGCATCCACGGCACCGACGGGCCGCTCGGCATCGACACGCCGTACGCGCCGGGCTCGTTCATCTGGTTCCACCGGGACCTCCCCGACGAGGTGCCGGTGCCCTTCGCGATCGACGTCGTGCACCGCGACGAGCACCTGCTGGTCGTCGACAAGCCGCACTTCCTGGCGACGATCCCGCGCGGCCAGCACATCCTGGAGACGGCGCTGGTGCGGCTGCGCCGCGACCTCGACCTGCCGCACCTGTCCCCCGCGCACCGGCTGGACCGCGTCACCGCGGGGCTGGTGATGTTCGTGATCACGCCGGAGCTGCGCGGCAGGTACCAGACGCTGTTCCGCGACCGCCGGGTGCACAAGGAGTACGAGGCGATCGCGCCCTACGACCCGGCCCTGGCCCTCCCCCGGACCGTCCGCAGCCGGATCGTCAAGGACCGCGGGGTGCTGGCCGCGCAGGAGGTGCCGGGCGAGCCGAACGCCGAGACCTACGTCGAGCTGCTCGAACACCGCTCCGGCCGGGGCCGGTACCGGCTGGTCCCGTCGACCGGCCGGACGCACCAGCTGCGCGTGCACCTGAGCGGCCTCGGCGTCCCGATCCTCGGCGACGACTTCTACCCGGTGCTGCGCGAGAAACCCCTGGGCGACTTCACGAAACCGCTGCAGCTGCTGGCCAGGGTCCTCGACTTCGACGACCCGCTGACCGGCGCGCACCGCCGGTTCACCAGCCGGCGGCGGCTGTCCGCCTGGGACGACCCCGAAGCCTGGGCGGCGCCCCCGGCGTGACCGGGGACGCCGCCGCGGCCGTCACTTGCGCCAGAACTTGACGCCGCTCCACTGCACCGTGATCGGCCCGGCACCGCTCGCCGTGCGGTAGCTGCCGAACTTGTCGTAGTAGCTGCCGCCCGGGCTCGCGATCGTCTGCTTCAGCGAGCCGTTGAGGTACACCTTGTGCGAGCTGCCGACCTGGTTGATCGTGTTGACCCGCACCGACGTGCCGACGGTCGCGCCGCTGCCCAGCGTCGCCCCGCCCTCCACCGCGTACATCCGGCCGCCCTTCTCGACGGCCAGCATGAAGTACGGCCCGGCGTTCGAGCCGTCCCGGAAGGTCTGCTTGAGGCTGATCCGGGAGCCGGACATGCTGGTGATCTTGAAGGAGCCCTCGAACTGGTGGGTGCCGCCGGTGTAGGTGGTGTAGCGGCGTTCCGCGCGCTGGTCGCCGCTGCCGGTCGAGCAGGTGAGCTGGAACGTCAGCCCGGAGATCTGCCCGCACCCGCGTTCCTGTTCGGAGTAGCCCGGCGAGTCCGCGGTCCACGGACCGGTCCCGACCTGGGCGTCCGCCACCGGCGTGAGCAGGGTGAGCCCCAGCGCCGCCGCCGCGAGCACGCCCGCACCGTGAAGTCTGCGCACCGTCAACCTCCTGTGTCACTCGAGGCGGCGGTGGCTCGGCGAAAGGTCCAGACCTTTATCCGGCGTGCCAGTGACTGTACGAGCCCGCGGGACGGCGGGCAAGACCCACTTTCCGGCCGCGCGGTGTGTCGGAAGTTTTCTCCGGACGCGGTGTCGAATCCGGCTCGCCCCGTTCGACAGACTTGCAGAAGCAGGATCGACCACCTCCCGAGGAGCACCGCATGCGCACCCTGATCTCCACCTCGTTCGTTTCGCTCGACGGCGTCGTCGAGGCCCCCGGCGGGGAGCCGGGCTACCGCAACGCGGGCTGGACGTTCAAGGACATCGAGTTCGACCCGGCCGCCTACGCCATCAAGGGCAGCGAGCAGGAAGAGGCCACCGCGCTGATGATGGGCCGGGTCAGCTACGAGGCGTTCGCGCCGGTCTGGCCGGGCATGACCGTGGAGTTCGCCGGCTACAACGCGATGCCGAAGTACGTCGTGTCGACCACCCTCACCGAGGCGGACCTGGTGGACAACTGGGGCGAGACGACGATCCTGCGTTCCCTGGACGAGGTCGCGGCCCTGAAGGAGACCGAGGGCGGCCCGATCATCGTCAACGGCAGCGCCACCCTGAACCGCGGCCTGGCCGACGCGGGCCTGATCGACCGCTACCACCTGCTGGTGTTCCCGGTCCTCCTCGGTGCCGGCAAGCGGCTGTTCAGCGAGACCGACAAGGACAAGCAGAGCCTGAAGCTCGTCGAGAGCGAGGCCTACGGCAACGGGGTCCAGAAGCTGGTCTACGACGTCACGCACTGACCGCGGCCGGCCCTCACGATGTTTCACGTAGAACATCTGTTCGAACATCGTGTAGGGTCGGACCCATGACCACTCCGGCTCTGCAGGCATCGCTGTTCGGCGAGTCCGGCCCTGTCACGCTGCACGCCCTGGCGCCCCGCCGGACCGAACTCGGCTCCGGCGCGTGGGTCGACGTGCAGCCGGGCTGGCTCGCCGGCGCCGACGAGGTGTTCGCCGGCCTCGTCACCGGCGTCCCGTGGCAGGCGGAGCGGCGGAAGATGTACGACCGGGTCGTCGACGTCCCCCGGCTGCTGTGCTTCTACGGCGAGTCGGAGCCGCTCCCCCACCCCGTGCTGGCCGAAGCCCGCGCCGCGCTGAGCGAGCACTACGCCGGCGAACTCGGCGAGCCGTTCCGCACGGCCGGGCTCTGCTACTACCGCGACGGCCGGGACAGCGTCGCGTGGCACGGCGACACGATCGGCCGCGGCAGCACCGAGGACACCATGGTCGCGATCCTCTCGGTGGGCACCGCCCGCCGGCTCGCCCTGCGCCCGCGCGGCGGCGGCGACCTCCGCCGGTACGCCCTCGGCCACGGCGACCTGATCGTCATGGGCGGCTCGTGCCAGCGCACGTGGGAACACGCGGTCCCGAAGACGACCCGGGCGGCCGGGCCGCGGATCAGCATCCAGTTCCGGCCGCGTGGGGTCCGCTGAGCGTCAGTCCACCAGCACCGGCAGCTCGTCCAGACCGTACACAATGGACACCTTGCGGAACGACAGCCGCTCCTCCGGCACCGCGAGCCGCAGGTTCGGGAAGCGGCGGACGAGCGCCGGGTACGCCGTGCGCAGTTCCATCCGGGCCAGCTCCGCGCCGATGCAGCGGTGGATGCCGTAGCTGAACGCCAGGTGCGACGTCGGCTCGCGGGTCGCGTCGAACGTCTCCATGTCCGCGCCCAGCTTCGGGTCACGGTCGGCCGCCGACAGCGACACCAGCACGATGTCGCCCTCGGCGATGCGCACGCCGCCGATCTCCATGTCCTCCTTGGCGAACCGGGGGAACGCCATCTGCACCACGGTCAGGTAGCGCAGGAGCTCCTCGACGAAGCGGTGCACGGATTCGTCGTCGCCGCGGACGGCGTCCATCGCCTTCTCGTCGCGCAGCAGCACCAGCGCGCCGAGCGCCAGCATGCTCGCCGTGGTCTCCAGGCCGCCGGTGAGCACGCCGTCGGCCAGGCCGGCCAGCTCGCGGTCGTCGATCTCGTCGCCGTGTTCCTTGATCAGCATGCCGAGCAGGCCGTCCCCGGGCTGTTCGCGCTGCTTCTTGACGATGTCGAGCAGGTACGTCAGCGACTCCGACATCGCGCCGAGCGAGGCGCCCGCGCCGCCGAAGAGGTCGAAGCGGGCGGTGCTCAGCCGCTGGAAGTCCTCGCGGTCCTCATAGGACACGCCGAGCAGCTCACAGATGGTCAGCGACGGGATCGGCAGCGCGAACGCCTGCCACAGGTCGACCGGGCCGTCGGCCGCGGCCATCGCGTCGAGCTGCTCGGCGACGATCTCGTCGATGCGCGGGGCCAGCCGGCCGAGCCGGCGCATGGTGAACTCCGGCGTCAGCAGCTTCCGCAGCCGCGTGTGCACCGGCGGGTCCGCGAAGCCGAGGCCGCCCGGGTTCTGGTCGGCGGTCACGCCGGCGTTGCCGACGAGGTTGCCGAAGTCGCTGGAGAACCCGGTGGCCTTCCCGAGGACGGCCTTCGCCTCGTCGTAGCCGGTGACGAGCCAGGCGTTCATCCCGAACGGCAGGTCGAGCTTGCCGATCGGCGCCTCGCTGCGCTGCGCGGCCATCGCGGGGACCGGGTCGAGGCCGTCCCGCTTCAGCGGCAGCAGCGCCGAATCGGGCAGGATCGACGACATCTTTTCGAGGTCGAAGCCCTTTTTCGACTGCCGGGCGAGGTAGCGCCGGCCGACCCAGCCCAGGACCCGTGAGCGGAGACTCCCCATGGGACCGACAGTACCGTACTAGCCCGATCGGGTGAGGGAAGGCGAGACGGGGTTCACGCCGGCTTGCGGGCCAGCAGGTACGCCTGCGGCGTCTTCTCGTACGGACCGTGCGGTTCCCGGACCAGCCGCGCTTCCACCACCAGCCCGGCGGCGACGCACAGGTCGGCCACGTAGTCCGGCGGCAACCGGTAGGCGTCGAAGGAGACGTCGTGGCCGTAGCCGTGCGTGATGTGCCGGCGCTCGTCGCCGACCTGGAACCCGGTCAGCAGCCGGCCGCCGGGCGCCAGCACCCGCGCCAGCTCCGCCACCACCGGCGGCAGTTCGGCCGGCGGGGTGTGGATCAGCGAGTACCACGCCACCGCCCCGGCCAGGTGGCCGTCGCCGAGGTCGAGGGCGGCCATCGAACCGACCTCGAAGCGCAGCGCCGGGTGCGTCCGCCGGGCCACCTCGACCATGCCGGGCGAGAGGTCGACGCCGAACACGTCCAGCCCGAGCGAGGCCAGGTACCCGGTCAGCCGGCCCGGGCCGCAGCCGAGATCACCGACCGGGCCGCTCGTCCCGACCAGTTCGGCGAAGGTGGTCAGAATCGCCCGGTCCCAGGGGCTCTCGTCGAGCAGGTCCCGCAACTGCTCGGCGTAGGAGCCGGCGACGGTGTCGTAGGCGATCCGGGTCTCGGTCACGAAGGCGGGTTCGGTCATGGGCCGGACCCTATCCGGCCGGGGTGTCGACGCCGAGTTCCGCGCGGACTTCCGCCAGGAACGCGTCCCTGGCGCGCTCGGCCTCGCGCAGAGCCACCTCCCGGGAGCGGACGTCCATGCCCGTGGAGGAGCTGACGGTGATCCGCGCGCCGACCGCAGCCTGCACGAGATCGTCGGCCAGCGCGCGAATGCGGGGCGAGGCGAGGATGTCGACCGCCGCGTGGAAGGACGCGGCGGCGTGCGCATGCTCGCCCATGAGTTTCATGGACTCACCGGGCGTTTCGCCACGCGCCACTGCCTCCATACACTTGAGCAGCTCGCTCAGGTACTCGCCGGTCTCCTTGAGCAGACCGGCGTAGGCGTCCTTGCGCTCCTGCGACCAGTGCAGCGTGATCGCGTGGGCGCGCTCGGCGGCCAGGCGTTCGACCTCTCGCCGGTGCCGCAGTTCCTCCCGCGCGGCTTCCCGCTCCCACCGCCGGTCTTCCCGGCGGCTGTTGATCAACTGGCCCGTGACGACCCCGACCAGGCCGATGACGCCCACGACGATCGGTACCCAGACCGAGACCTGACCGGAAGCCATGGCGGCAGCCTAGTCAGTGCGGTGGCAGTTCCCGGTTCTCGGTGATCAACCCGTGCTCGCTCGCGACGTAGTGGAAGTATGGCCGGCCGAGGTCGTCCGAGCCGGTGAAGAGCGTCTTCGAGCGGCCGTCGGCTTCGGTGTTCACGCCGTTCGTGCGGGCCAGCACCCCGGATGAAGCCAGCCACTCCCGCGACGCGTTCACCGGCCGCCAGTTCCGGCCGTCGCCGGTGGCGTCGCCGAGGATCTTCGTCATGCCCACCGAGCCGGAGATCCGCAGGTTCTGGTCGTCGGTGATGTTCGCCGTCGCGTCCGTGGTCAGCGGGTAGGACCACGTGTGCCTCGTCGCGCGGACCAAGTCGTCCACTGTGGACGTCGACGTCTGCTGCCCGGAGTCCGCCTGCACGACGTGCTGGGTGAAGCCGCCGCCGGTGACGTCGTCGCTGTTGCGGTAGTCGCGGGTGCGCTCGACGCGGGTGTACACCCGGCCGGCGGAGGTGTCGACGTAGCCGGCCGTGACGTCGTGTCGCTTGGCCGTGACCGTGACGTTCACGCCGCCGGAGATGTCCTTGACCGTCGTCTGCCGGGCCGGCGCGGCCGCGACGTCGTGCTGGATGAGGGCTCCGGACGTCTGCGCCGCGTTTTTGTCGGTGTAGAGCAGTAGCGTCGGGACGACGGTGAATTCGCCGCCGATGTCCGGGAAGGAGAACGAGAGGTCATGGGTACTGCCGTCGACGAGACGGCCCGCGAACGGCGTGACGTCGTAGGTCTCGGCGTGCAGGCTGAAGGTGTCGATCGCGACGACCGGCCGCCACAGCTGCGGCACGATCCCGCCGGAGTAGATGTGCGGGAAGGTGAACGCGCTCCCGGCGGCGATCCCGTCGATCGCGAAGTTCGCCTCGCGGTACGGCCCCTTCCCGCAGAGGCCGGCCGCGGGGTACTTCGCGGCCACCTCGTCGGGGACGTCGTCGAACCACTGCTCGTCGCAGGCGTGGCCTTCGAGGGTGACCTCGAGGTAGGCGCGGGTGATGTTGCGCGGCAGGGCCTGGGCGGTGAAGTGCACGGTGGGCGCGGCGGGCGTCGCGTCGGCGTGCCCGAACCCGGCGACGTGGGCAGGCGTCTCGGGCGCGGGGTGCCGGGGATCGGCCTGGTAGTAGGTGAGCGTCACGGTCTGGGCGTAGACGCCGGTGTAGATCGGCGAGGTGTAGTTCTCGACACCGCCGTGGAAGGGCTGCGGGGTCCGCAGCAGCGCGGAGTACGGCGTCAGGTCCTTGTCGAAGTGGTAGGTGATCGCGCGGCGGCCCTCGCCGCTGGGCTCCTCGGTCGTCCCCCACCAGACCTCGGTACCGCCGATCCGCAGGTCGCCGATCCGGTCGTACTGCCGTCCGCTGACGGTGACGGTCTGATCCATGACGACCTTCGCCCACGGCCCGGGGCAGGCCTTGGGCGGGGTGAGGGTGCCTTCGTAGTACTGCGGGCTGCCATCGGCGGCGTTCGAGCGGAAGCCGTCGGCGAGCGTGACGGTGCAGTGCGGCGTACCGGGCCGGGTGACGCCCGGCGCGGCGGTGACGGGATTGTCGGTGTCGCCTTCCACAATGGGCGCAGCCGAGGCGATCGCCCCGGCGAACACCCACGTCAGCACCAGTGACAGGACGATCGTGAAGATCCGCACCCGGACTCCTCCCCGTGGCAGGCACACCCGGCCCGAGCCTAGCGGCGCGATCATCCGACCAACGTCGGTAATCGGCTCCTGAAACGTTTCAGATCGTGGTAGGCTCGCACGTCTCAACGAGGGGGTCCGGTGGTCGGCATCAAGGACGTCGCCAAGCGCGCGGGCGTCTCCATCGGCACGGTGTCCAATGTGGTCAACCGGCCGCACGTCGTCGCGGCCGCCACACGCAGCCGCGTGCTTTCGGTGATCGAGGAGCTCGGGTACGTGCGGGACGAGTCCGCGCGGCAGCTGCGGGCCGGGCGCAGCCGCGTCATGGGGCTGCTCGTGCTCGATCTCGGGAACCCCTTCTTCGTCGACGTCGCCCGCGGGGCCGAGCAGGCCGCGCACGCCGAGGGCCTCAACATCATCACCTGCAACAGCGGGCAGCGGTCCGAGCTGGAAGCGTCCTACCTGGCGATGTTCGCCGAGCAGCGGGTGCGCGGGGTGCTGCTGAGCCCGGTCGCGACGTCCGGCGAGGCGCTGCGGACCTTCCGGCGCACCGGCACGCCGTACGTCTTCGTGGACCGCAAGGCCCCGGCGTCGGAGGCGAGCTCGGTGTCGGTCGACGACGTCGCCGGCGGCGCGCTCGGCGGACGGCACCTGCTGGAGACCGGGCACCGGCGGATCGCCTTCGTCAACGGCCCCGCCATCCTCGCCCAGTGCCGCGACCGCGAGCAGGGCCTGCGCACCGCGCTGGCCGGCTCCGGAGCGGAACTGACCGTGCTGGAGGCGATCGGCCTCGACGTCCCTTCCGGCCGCGACGCCGGTGCACGCCTGCTCGGCACGAGCCCGCGGCCGACGGCGGTCTTCTGCGCGAACGACCTCCTCGCCCTAGGCGTGCTGCAGGCGATGGTCGGCGCGGGCGTGCGCGTCCCGGACGAGATGGCGATCGTCGGCTACGACGACATCGAGTTCGCGGCCGCGGCGGCGGTCCCCCTGACGTCGGTCCGCCAGCCCGCTCGCCGCCTCGGCCGCACGGCCGCGGAACTGCTGCTGGCGGAGACGTCGGACACGAAACCCGAACGGCAGGCCGTCGTCTTCACCCCGGAGCTGGTCGTCCGCGAATCGACCCGGGTGCGCCGCTGACCTTTTCCCACCCCTGACCGGTAAATCGGTTGGAATTCACCGATCGCTTCGGCAAGCTCGGGCTCATGGCGTCCAGGTGGGTGCGGCTGCAGGCCGTCGCGGTGTCCGGTTCGTCCGCCGAAGGCCTTCTGCTGGCCGCCATCCCGCTGCTGGCGGTTTCCGTCACCACCGATCCGCGCGAGGTCTCGCTGATCAACGTCGTCGGGGAAGCGCCGTGGCTGCTGCTGTCCCTGTTCGCCGGGGTGCTCATCGACCGGGTGCGGCGGACCACCGTGCTGGCCTGGGCCTATGCCGTGCTCACCGGGTCTGCCGTGGTGCTCGCCGCCGTCGCCTCCGCCGGGGTGCTCAGCCTGCCCGTGCTGCTGGTCGTCGCCTTCGTCATCACCTCGGCGCGGGTGCTCGGGGATGGCGCCAGCGGTGCGCTCGTCCCCGACGTCGTCGGCCCTGAACGGCTCGCCCACGCCAACGCGCGGCTCACGGTGATCGACCAGGGCGTGGTGCGGTTCGTCGTGCCGCCGCTGACCGGGTTCCTGATCGCCGTCGCCGCCGGGGCGCCTTCGTGGCTGGCCGCCGGCTGTGCGCTCCTCGCCGTGCTGCTGGCCCGCCGGATCCCGTCCGAGTCCGTGGTGGCCGCGACGACGCACCCGCTGCGGGACCTCTCCGGCGGGCTGCGGCACCTGGTGCGCACGCCGCTGCTGCGGTCGATCACGATCAACGTCGCCCTCGGCTCGTTCGCCGCGAGCGCCGGCAACTCGATGTTCGTCCTCTACGCGACGCAGGTCCTGCACGTCGGCCCGGTCGGCTACGGCCTGCTGCTCGCCTGCCTCGCCGTCGGCTGGGTCGCGTCGTCGTTCGTGGTGCAGAAGGTGGTGGACCGGCTCGGCTACTCGTGGTCGATGCGGTTTTCGCAGAGCTTCGGTGCCGTGGTGACGCTGCTGATCGCGATCGTCCCGCCGTGGCCGCCGCTGGTCGGTGCCGTGCTGATCTCGCTGACGGCGACCGTGCTGATCTGGAACGTCTGCTCGCAGTCGAGCCGCCAGCGCTTCACGCCGGCGCCGCTGCTGGGCCGGGTGCTCACCAGCCACCGGGCGCTGGCCTGGGGCCTGACCCCGCTCGGTGCCCTGGCCGGCGGCCTGGTCGCGGCGCACTTCGGCCTGCGCGCGGTCTGGGTGATGGGCGCCGGCGTCCAGGCCGTCAGCGCGGTCCTCGTGTGGTTCCAGCTCTCCCCCGCGGCGTTCCGCAGGACCGAAGAACTGGCCGCCGCCCGAGCCTGAAGCCGGGTGGTGTGCCGGGTCGGGGCACCGGCACACCACCCGGACGCCTACCCGCCCAGCGCCAGCGCCACCGCACCCAGCAGCGCAGCGTCCTGGTCGAAGCGGGCCGCCACCAGCTCGGGCGGGAACGGCACCGCGTGCGCGAGGCGGTCCGCCAACGCCGGCAGCAGCACGTCCGCCGAGCGCACGAGCCCGCCGCCGACCGCGATGCGTTGCGGGTCCAGGGCGATCGCCAGGTTGGCCACGTGCATCGACAGTTCGTCGAGCGCGGCCGTGACCAGCTCCTTGGCCTCGACGTTCTCCTTGGCCAGCGCGAACAACTCCCCCGCGGTGACCGGGCGGCCGAGCAGAGAGCTCGCCCGGCCGCCCAGCCCACGCCCACCGACGGCTTCCTCGAGCGGCGCCGCTCCGCTCGCGAAACCCTCGGTCCGGCGGATCTGGGATTCCCCGCACGTCAGCACGCTCGGCGCGGCGGAGATGATGTACTACCTGGCCC
>NZ_JBSFNC010000052.1:0-57021 GCF_053586895.1 Amycolatopsis sp. NPDC003731
ACCGGGTCAAGGCACGCTTTCCCGCCTTGACGCGGTGCCGCCGGCCGTAGTCACAATCGGGCATCGGGGTTGGCGGAAAACCAAGAGCCGCGGCTCACCGCCCCGCAACCGCCAGCCGCACCACCGCAACGCCGCCCACGGCGCAGCCCGCCCAGCACAGCGCGGCCCAGCGCGGCCCGGCCCGGCCCGGCAAGCTCGACACGGCCCAGCACGGCGCTGCTCGGCGCGGCTCGGCGCGGCTCGGCGCGGCTCGGCGCGGCACGGCGCGGCACGGCCCGGCGCCGCCCGGCATGGCACGGCGCCGCGCGGCGCGGCGCGGCAACGCACCGAAAGTCGGCACCACCGCGCCGCACCGTCGCACCACCCCGCCAAACCGGAGCAGCCCGCCAACCCCAACCCACCTCGCCTCAGCCGTTGCGCACAATCCGCCACCGATTGGCCGCCGCGCCATTGTCCGGCCCCTGAACCGCATAAGCCCCAGCCGCAGACGACCCGTTCTCGATACTCAACAACTTCCCGCTGTTGACGTTCCGGATCTTGGACGTCCCGTCCCCCTGGTCAACCAGAGTCCACCGATGATCCGCAGTCCCGTTGTCCGACCACTGGAGAACCCGCGCACCGTCGGCCGTGGACATGTCCAGCACCCCCAGCACCTTCCCGCTGTTGGCATTCCGGAACCGGACCGCGCTCCCGTCGGTGATCATCTCCCAGTTGTGATCAGCCGTACCGCTGTCCGACCACTGCAGAGCCCGCCCACCATCGGCGGTCGACATGTTCTCGACCCCGAGCACCAGCCCGCTGCCCACGTTGACCAACCGGTAGGTCACCACACCGGCCCCACCGGTGTTCCAGTACACCGTGTAGCTGAACCCCTGCGCATCATAAAAAGGCACCAAATTGACCGAAGCGCCGTTGGCCGTGGCACTGAAGTTCAACGCACTGCTGCTGGTCCGGGTGATCGAACCGACATTGAGCGACGGCAGCGTGCTTCCACCGTAATTGCCCGCCAGAACCACCGGACCATAGGTCACCGCGGCGACGTTCGCGTTGTCGTTGGCCGCCTTCAAAGCGACCTTCATCGGCAGCCGCACCGTGACCGTGTCTCCGGAAGCCCACGACCGCGACAGGGTCGCATAACTGCCCGGCGTGGCCGTCACGTTCTGCGCGACCCCGTTGACACTGATCGTCGCCCCGCTCGTCCACGACGGGATGCGGATCCGCATCGCCCAGGTCCCGCCCACACTCCCCGTCACCGTCAACGTGGACGTGTCACTGACCGGGAACGACGTCGTCTGGGTGACCATGATCCCCCGCTGGGACCACGTGAGCACCGACGGCAGGAACTGGTTCACGATCAACGTCGTGTCGCTGTAGAAGTAGATCGAATCGGCCAGCTTCGTCTGGGTCTCCAGACCGCTCCCCTGGCAGCACCAGAACGAGTTGTAGTCGGTGCTCCACGTGCCGCCGCCCCAGGCCGGGCCGAGACCTCGGCGGCCGCCCGGGTTGAGGGAGCTGAAATACGTTATGTGGCCGTGGCTGTCGGCCGGGTTCTGCTGGCCGATCATCTGGTTGAGCAGGGCCCGCTCGTAGTAGTCGGCCAGGTCGGCGCGGTCCGGGTACAGCGCCATCAGCTCGCGGGTCAGCTTGAGCATGTTGTAGGTGTTGCAGCTCTCGCACGTGTCCTGGTTGAGGTAGCCGGCGATGGCGTTGGGCGCGCGGAAGTGCTCGGCCTGGCTGTTGCCGCCGATGGCGTACGTGTGCGCACCGACCGTGATGTTCCACGCGTTCGTGGCGATGTCGCGGTAGCGGGTGGTGCCCGTCGCCTTGTACTCGCGGGCCGCGCCGATCCACTTGGGGATCTGGGTGTTGGCGTGCAGCCCGTTGAGCTGATCCCGCCCGGCGGCCAGGGGGTCGAACACGGCGGCGTGGTCGAACCGCTTGGCCGCGGTCAGCCACCGCGAGTCCCCGGTGAACTGGTACAGGTCGGTGAGCACCGCGTTCATCCCGCCGAATTCGGTGTTCAGCACCGACTGCATCTGAGACGCGCTGAGCCGGGCGGTCCGCCGGTCGACCCAGCCGGCCAGGTTCAGCAGCACGTCACGGGCCTGGGTGCTGTCGGCGTACCGCCAGACGTCGAGCAAGCCGGCCATGGTCTTGTGGATGCAGTAGTAAGGCACGTTGCCGTTCGTCAGCTTGCCGGCTTCGAGATTGTCGAAATCGGCCTCCGGGAAGCCGGACAGGTACCCCGCGGCGAATCCGGCGGCGGCGTTGTTCGCCTGACACTTGGCGAGCTCGGCCACCATGGTCGTCGCCTTGTCGCGGCACGTCGTGTCGCCGGCGACGGCCCACAGCTGGGCCCACGCGGTCAGGAAGTGCCCCTGGACGTGGCTGCGGAACGGGAAGTTGGGCGCGTCCCAGCCGCCGTTGGTGGCCGCGCCGCCGGTGGAGAGCCGGTGGTTGGCGCGGAAGTTGTACAGCAGCCGGTTGACGTCGACGAACCGCAGGTAGTTCTGCGTCCGGTTCTGGTTGTCCAGCCAGCGGCTCGCGGTCAGCCGCACCTGGCCGAGGTCGAACGGGAACGCGGACACCCCGGCGTCGGGGCGGACCGGGCCGACGGCCGCGGCGGTGGCGGTGGCGGCCGAAGCGGCGGGCGCCCAGCCGACGGCGGACCCGGCCGCGGAGGCGATGGCGGTGGCGCCGGCGGCTTGCAGCAGGCGCCGGCGGCTGAAGGAGGAGGTCACCGGGTGCTCCGTTCGTCGTTGAGCGGACAAAAGGTGGGCGCGGAGCATGTTAGCGCTAACAAAGCCACTTGTCACCACCCTCGCGCAATCCGGCCCGGTGGACGTATTCCGTTCCGCGGCCGGAAATTTCACCGCTCCATTTCCGGAACCGGATCCGGAACTGAAACTTTCATTTCCGGCTGGACGCTCATTCGAAATCCGTGCTACAACCGGGACACCCTTGAGCAGACGCCTCGAGGATTTCCCCGTCGGCCGAAGGGTTTCGCATGCCCACGCTCCGATCGTCGTTCCGGATCTTCGCGACCGCCGCGCTGCTCGTCTTGGCCGTCTGCGGCGCTCCCCCGGGTGCCGCCGCGGCGCCCCTGGCGGCGACGCCGAGTGCCGGCTGCGGCAAGAGCCCGACGCTCACGAGCGGCAAACGCACGATCCAGAGCAACGGCAAGAGCCGCAGCTTCATCCTGAAGATCCCCGACACCTACGACAACACCGCCCCGCACCGGCTGGCGTTCGGCTTCCACTGGCTGGGCGGCACCGCCGAGCAGGTCTCCGGCGGCGGCAGCGACGGCTACGCGTGGGCCTACTACGGCATGCAGTCGCAGTCGGGGAACTCCACGATCTTCGTGGCGCCGCAAGGCCTCAACAACGGCTGGGGCAATTCCGGCGGCGAGGACGTGACCTTCACCGACGACATGGTCCGCCTGATCGAGAACGACCTCTGCGTCGACACGACGCAGCTGTTCTCCGTGGGCTTCAGCTACGGCGGCGCGATGAGCTACGCCCTCGCCTGCGCCCGGGCGAACGTCTTCCGCGCGGTCGTGGCGATCGCCGCCCCCGGCGCGATCAGCGGGTGCAGCGGCGGCACCCAGCCCATCGCCTACATGGGCATCCACGGCGTCTCGGACAACATCGGCGCCGGCCGCGGGCTGCGGGACACCTTCGTCCGCAACAACGGCTGCACCCCGCAGAACGCCCCCGAACCCGCCGCGGGCAGCAAGACGCACTACCTGACCACCTACTCGGGCTGCCGGACCGGCTACCCGGTGGTCTGGGCCCCGTTCGACGGCGGCCACCAGCAGGGTCCGGTGGACGGCTGCACCGGCTGCGAGAGCGGCGCGCGGAGCTGGACGAAGACCGAGATCTGGAAGTTCTTCAGCCAGTTCGGCGGCAGCGACCCGAACCCGCCGACCTCGCCGGTGCAGGTCGGCGTGAACTACTCCCTGGTCGCCGCGCACAGCGGCAAGTCGGCGGACATCAGCGGCGCGTCCACCGCGGCGGGCGCCGCGCTGATCCAGTGGTCCTCGCACACCGCGGCCAACCAGCAGTTCGACTTCCTCGCCTCGGCCGACGGCTACTACCGCGTCCGCGCCCGGCACAGCGGACTCGTCCTCCAGGTCGCGGGCACGGCCTCCGGCGCGGACATCACCCAGCAACCCGACACCGACGCGACGACCCAGCAGTGGAAGGTCACCGACCAGGGCGGCGGCGCGATCAGCCTGGTCAACCGGGCCAGCGGCCTCGCGATGGACGTCTGGGGCGCCTCGACCGCCGACGGCGCGCGCATCTCGCAGTACGCCGTCTCCGGGAACGCCAACCAGCGGTTCCAGCTCCAGCGCTCCTGAGGAGGACGACGATGCCCGACCTGACCCGACGGCAGGCCATCCGGCTCGGCGCCGCACTGGTCCCCCTCGTGTGGACGGCGACCGCCCGGCCCGGCTCGGCCGCACCGGCCGACGTCCGGGCGGTGAACGACCTCGCCCTGTGGTACGACAAGCCGGCCGGCACCGAGTGGCTGCGTGCGTTGCCGATCGGCAACGGCAGGCTGGGCGCCATGGTGTTCGGCAACACCGACACCGAACGCCTGCAGCTCAACGAGGACACGATCTGGGCGGGCGGCCCCCACGACTACAGCAACACCCAGGGCGCGGGGGCCCTCGCCCAGATCCGGCAGCTGGTGTTCGCGAACCAGTGGACGCAGGCGCAGTCGCTGATCGACCAGAAGATGCTGGGCACCCCGGCCGCGCAGCAGCCGTACCAGCCGGCCGGGACGCTCAGCCTCGCGCTCCCCGGCGGCAGCGCATCTTCGTACCAGCGGTGGCTCGACCTGACCACCGCCACGACGGTCGTCACCTACGTCGTGAACAACGTGCGCTACCGGCGCGAAGTGTTCGCCAGCGCGGTGGACCAGGTCATCGTCCTGCGGTTGACGGCGGAGACACCCGGCTCGATCTCGTTCTCCGCCTCGTTCGGCACCCCGCAGCGGGCGTCGGCGTCCAGCCCGAACGGGACGACGATCGCCCTCGACGGCGTTTCCGGCGACAGCCGGGGCATCGCCGGCTCGGTCCGGTTCCTCGCCCTCGCCGCCGCCACCGCCGAGGGCGGGAGCACCAGCAGTTCCGGCGGCACGCTGCGGGTGTCCGGGGCCAACGCCGTGACGCTGCTGATCTCGATCGGCACCAGCTACGTCGACTACCGCACGGTGAACGGGGACTACCAGGGCAGCGCGCGGTCGAGGCTGGCCGCCGCGCAGACGCTTTCCTACGACACCCTGCGCAGCCGGCACGTCGCGGACTACCAGAAGCTGTTCAACCGCACGACGCTCGACCTGGGCCGGACCTCGGCCGCCGACCAGCCGACCGACGTCCGGATCGCGCAGCACAACAGCGTCAGCGACCCGCAGTTCGCCGCCTTGCTCTTCCAGTTCGGGCGCTACCTGCTGATCTCCTCGTCGCGGCCGGGCACCCAGCCGGCCAACCTGCAGGGCATCTGGAACGACAGCCTCAACCCGTCGTGGGAATCGAAGTACACGCTCAACGCCAACCTGCCGATGAACTACTGGCCGGCCGACGTCACCAACCTCCCCGAGTGCTACGAACCGGTGTTCGCCATGATCGCCGACCTCGCGGTCACCGGCGCCCGCACCGCGCAGGTCGAGTACGGCGCCCGCGGCTGGGTCACCCACCACAACACCGACGGGTGGCGCGGATCCTCCATTGTGGACTTCGCGCAGGCCGGCATGTGGCAGACCGGCGGCGCCTGGCTCGCCACCATGATCTGGGACCACTACCGGTTCACCGGCGACGTCGCCTTCCTGCGCGCCCGCTACCCGCTGCTGAAGGGCGCCGCCCAGTTCTTCCTCGACAGCCTGGTGACCGAACCCTCGCTGGGCTACCTGGTCACCAACCCGGCGAACTCCCCCGAGCTCAACCACCACGCGAACGCGTCCGTGTGCGCGGGACCGACGATGGACATGCAGATCCTGCGCGACCTGTTCGACGGCTGCGCGGGCGCGTGCCAGGTGCTCGGCGTGGACGCCGCGTTCGCCGACCAGGTCAAGGCGGCACGGCAGAAGCTGGCGCCGATGAAGGTCGGCTCGCGCGGCAACATCCAGGAGTGGCTCTACGACTGGGTGGAGACCGAACAGACCCACCGGCACATCTCGCACCTCTACGGCCTCTACCCGAGCAACCAGATCACCAAGCGCGGCACGCCGTCGCTGTTCACCGCCGCCCGCAGGACACTCCAGCTGCGCGGGGACGACGGCACCGGGTGGTCACTGGCGTGGAAGATCAACTACTGGGCGCGCATGGAAGAGGGCGCCAAGGCGCACGACCTGCTCCGGCTGCTCGTGCGGACGGACCGGCTGGCGCCCAACATGTTCGACCTGCACCCGCCGTTCCAGATCGACGGCAACTTCGGTGCGACCTCCGGCATCGCCGAACTGCTGCTGCACAGCCACAACGGCGAGTTGCACCTGCTGCCCGCGCTGCCACCCGCCTGGCCGGCCGGCAGCGTCACGGGCCTGCGCGGCCGCGGCGGCTACACGGTCGGCGCGACCTGGAGCGGGGGCGCCGCGACGCAGCTGACCATCACGCCCGACCGCGACGGCGACGTCAACGTCCGCAGCCGGCTGTTCACCACGACCTACGAGGTGCTCGACACCACCGCCGGCGCCAAGGTCCAGCCGACGACCGTCGAGTCCGATCTGGTCCGGTTCCCCGGTCAGGCCGGGCACACCTACCAGGTCACTTCCCTCGGCGGGCCGCCGCCGGTGGTCGAACCCGGGGTCAACTACCGGCTCGTCGCCCAGCACAGCGGCAAGTCGGCCGACATCAGCGGCGGCTCGACGGCGGCCGGCGCGGCGCTGATCCAGTGGCAGGCCACCAGCGGGCTGAACCAGCAGTTCGACTTCCTCGCCTCCGACGGCGGCTACCACCGCATCCGGTCTCGCAACAGCGGCCTGGTCCTGCAGGTCGCGAGTTCGGCCTCCGGCGCGGACATCACCCAGCAGCCCGACAGCGGCGCGACGACGCAGCAGTGGCGGGTGACCGATCAGGGCGGCGGGGTGGTGAGCCTGGTCAACCGGGCCAGCGGTCTCGCCATGGACGTCTGGGGCGCTTCGACCGCCGACGGGGCCCGGATCTCCCAGTACGCGGCCGGCGGCGGCGCCAACCAGCGGTTCCTGCTCCAGCGCCTATGACCGGCGCAGGCCGTTGACCAGGAGGTTCACCAGATGCCGCGCGTCGTAGTGTGCCGCGGACCCCGCGCCGGCGCAGAGGCTGCCGACGCCGCGCATCAGCTCGTAGGCGTCCTGGCCGGGGACGATCTCGCCGGCCTCCGCGGCCGCCTCGAGCAACTGCGTGCACACCGGACCGAGGCGTTCGAGGAAGTAGGCGTGCAGCGGGTCGTAGCAGGCTTCGTCGGACTGCAGCACCGACGCCAGGCCCTGTTTGGTGATGACGAAGTCGACGAACCGGTCGATCCACTCGACCAGGGCCCGGTGCGGCCCGAGGTCGCCGGCGAGCAGCGCGGGACCGGCCTCGGCCAGGGCTTCGACCTGCCGCCGGTACACCGCGAGGATCAGGTCGGCCCGGGTCGGGTAGTGGCGGTAGATGGTGGCCGTGCCCACCCCGGCCCGGGCGGCGATCTCCCGGATCGGCGCTTCGACGCCGGAGGTCACGAACACCGCGGCGGCGGCTTCGAGGACGTTCCCGGCGTTGCGCCGCGCGTCGGCGCGCCGCGGCGGTTTCCCTGCCGCCGTCCGGGCATCGCTCACGAGCGCATGCTACCGGCCCCCACCGGCTCGCCGACGTCGAGCAGCAGCCCGGCCAGCTCGGCCGGCGCGGTGATCATGCAGTCGTGCCCGTCGGCCAGCTCGCGCACGTCCGCGGGCTCGCCGTTCGGCTGCACGGCGGGCACCGGGCGCCGGTCGAACCCCGCCGGCTTGACCGTGCAGTGGATGTGCGTGCGCGGGATCGCCGCCGCGGCCGGGTTGTCCAGCTCGACCGGTTCTTCGAGGCACCGGAGCGGCTGGTCGGACAGCATGGTCCGCAGCCAGGCGACGTCCCCGGGATCGGTCACCCCGAACAGGCCGAAGGGCGCGGGCAGCTCGGGCAGCGGCGGGACCCGCCAGCCGGTGCCGAGCATGCTCCGGGTGACCGGCATGACGTCGAGCCCGTTCTCGCCGTGGACGGGCACCATCGCGTCGAGGTACACCAGCCGCGCGATCCGCTCCGGCACCTCGTTGGCCACCGCGGAGATCACCAGGCCGGCGTAGCTGTGCCCGACCAGGACGACGTCGTGCAGGTCCGCTTCGACCAGCAGCCGCACGACGTCGGCGGCGTGCGTGCGCAGCCCGACGTCCGGGGCCAGCAGGTGCCGCGTTTCGCCGTAGCCGGTGAGCGTCGGGGTGAACACCGGCCGCCCGCTCGCCGCCAGCCGCGGTACGACCCGCGCCCAGCACTGGCCGGTGTGCCAGGCGCCGTGGACCAGCACGTACGTGATCGCCATGTGACTCGACTCCTCAAGTGGGACAGTGTCCCGGTTATCATACGGGACAGTGTCCCACTTAGTCGCGGCGGGCTCGCAGCCCGTTGCTCGCGATCGTGGTGTACCGCCGGACGGCCGCGGCCCGGTTCGCCGGCGTCGACGCCTGGATCCCGCCGGCCGCCATCAGGAGGATCACGACGTCGTCCAGGGTCGTTTCGGGGCGCAGCTCGCCCGCCTCCTTGGCCCGGCGCACCAGCTCGGCGAGCGATTTCAGGGCCCGTTCGCGGTCGGCGGTGAAGTCGAGCGCGCCGGGGTAGGCCGACACCAGCGCCGCGGTGGTGGCCCGGTCGCGGGCGTACAGCTGGCCCAGGCGCTCGATCACGGTGCGCAGGCCACGCCAGGGATCCGCGTCGGCGAGACCGTCCTCGACGACGGCGTAGCAGGCACGCATCCGCTCCGCGAACGCCTCGGCGAACAGCTGCTCCTTGGTCGGGAAGTGGCGGTAGAGCGTCGCCGGGCCGACCCCGGCGTGGCGGGCGATCTCCCGCATCGGGGCCGCGAGCCCCTCGGCGGCGAAGACGGCCCGGGCGGCTTCGAGGAGGCGCTCGCGGTTGTCGCGGGCGTCCGAACGCCGGATCCGAGGCAACTGGCCGGTCACCGTCTCACTTTAGCCCAACCGGACGGGTGCGTCCGTTACCGTCGCGGCCGCCTCAACCTCAAGGAGATGACAGTGAAAGCAGTTGCGGTGCAGAGTTTCGGCGAGCCCGGCGGGCTGGCCGTCGTGGACCTCCCCGACCCGCGGCCGGCCGCCGGCGAGGTGGTGATCACCACCGAGGCGATCGGGGTCGGCGGGGTCGACGTGCTGATCCGCCGGGGTGCGCTCGCCGCGTTCGGCTTCGAACCCGGTCACGTCCTGGGCGGCGAGGTCGCCGGCGTGGTGACCGCACTCGGCGCGGACGTCGACGAGTCGTGGGCCGGCGCGCGGGTCTGGGCCCCCACCGACGGGGGCGGCGGGTACGTCGAGCAGGCGGTGGTCCCCGCCGCGACGCTGGTGCGGCTGCCGCCGGGTGTGTCGCCGGTCGACGCGGTGACCGTCGCGGGCTCCGGCGTGGTCGCCCAGTTCGGCCTCCGGCACGCCCGCTTCGCCGACGGCGAGTCGGTGCTGGTCCGCGGCGCGGCGGGCGGGATCGGCGTGCTGGCGGTCCAGCTCGCGGCCCGCACCGGCACGGTCGCGGTCACGACGTCGTCGGCCGAACGCGGCGCCCGCCTGCGCGCACTGGGCGCCACCGAGGTGCTCGACCGCACCGGCGAGGGCGCGACCGGCTTCGACGTCGTCCTCGACATCGTCGCCGGGGACGAACTGCCGTCGTTCTTCGCCAAGATGAACCCGAACGGCCGGCTGGTGGCGGTGGGCGCGATCGCGGGGCCACCACCGGCCCGGCTCGCCGCGGAAATGTTCACCGCGTTCCGGAAGTCGCTGACGTTCGGCGTCTTCAGCGCCGACTCGGTGTCCACAGAGGACCGTCGGGCGGTGGCCGCCGGGCTGCTGGCCGCCGTGGGCCGCGGCGAGGTGGACTCCGTTGTCCACGACGTGCTGCCGCTGGCGCACGCCGCCCTCGCCCACCAAGCCCTCGACGCCGGCACGGTGTTCGGCCGGATCGCGCTCGTCCCCGGGTGATCTCAGGTGTACCAGGTCGGCGTCGGGTACTCGCCCAGCAAGGCGTACTCGCCCACCTCACGCCTCTTGTACGGCAGCGGGTCGTGCAGCGAATGCGTCCGCAGGTTGCGCCAGAACCGGTCCAGGCCGTACTTCGACGCGCTCGCGCGGGCGCCGGTCAGTTCGAAGATCTTCGTGCCGATCTCCAGGCCGGTGTCCACCGTGCGCTGTTTCGCCGCCGCGATGAGCACCGCCACCTCGCCGCGGGCTTCCGGCGTCAGCTCTTCGCGCGGCGCGTGCAGCACGCGGGAGATCTCGGTACCCGCCTTGTCCACCAAGGCCTCCGCCGCCCACAGCTTCGCCTGCAGGTCGCCGTAGCCGTCGAGGATGTACCACTCCTCCGAGGCCGCCTGCTTGTCGTCGCCGCCGTAGGGCCACGCACGGGTGTGGTCGCGCGTGTAGGCGAGCGCCGTCTCCAGCGCGCCCTCGGCGATGCCGAGGTAGAAGTTGGTGAAGACCAGCTGGATCGCCGGGACGTTCAGCGTGTTGTAGACCAGCGGCTGGAACTTGCGGTCGACGTACCCCGCCGCCGACTCCCACGGCACCCGGACGCCGGAGATCGTCACGCTGCCGGATTCGGTCAGCCGCTGGCCGATGTTGTCCCAGTCGTCGTGGAAGGTGATGCCTTCCTGCTGCGACGGGACGATCGCGAAGATGTGGTCCTCGGTCCCGGCCAGGACGCCTTCGAGCACGGTCAGGTCCGAGACCTTGCTCCCGGTCGAGAACGACTTGTGCCCGTCGTAGACGAGCTCGGCGCCGTCCTCGGTGATCGTCAGGTCGGAGTCGCGCGGGTTGACCGCGCCGCCGAAGAACAGGTTCTCCTTCGTGTACAGCTCTTCGACCGCGGCCACCTGGGCGTCCGTGGCCACCAGGCGCGCCGCCCACGCCCACAGGTAGTGGTAGCCCAGCAGCTGCCCGATCGAGCCGTCGGCCTTGGCGATCTCGCGGATCACCCGGTACGCGGTTTCCCAGGTCTGCCCGCCACCGCCATGCTCGGCCGGGCCGAGCAGGGTGACCAGGCCGGTGTCCTTGAGCAGCTGGACTTCCTGGTACGGGGTCTCGCCCCGGCGGTCGCGCTCGACGGCGTCGACGGCGAGTTTGGCGGCGACCTCGCGGGCGCGTTCGATCCAGTCGGTCATGCTCGGCTCCCCACGGGTTCGGGCGTTGCGGCGCTGTGGTCGAGGTCCTTCTCGAGTTCGCGGATGATCGGCAGCACGTGCTTGCCGAAGTACTCGACCTCCTCCTGGAAGTGCAGGAACCCGAGCAGCAGCAGGCTCGCGCCGCGGCGCTTGTACTCGACGGCGCGCTCGGCGATCTGTTCCGGGGTGCCGATGAGCCGGGTGCGGAAGCCGTCGTTGTACTGGACGAGATCGGCGAACTCCGAGTCGGCCCACATGCCCTTCTTGTCCGCCGTGGCGTGGCCGGCCTGCTTCACCGCCGAGCGGAAGCCCTCCACCGCCTGCACATTGGCCTTCGCGACGATTTCGCGCAGCACGTCCCGCGCTTCGGCTTCGGTCTCGCGGGCGATCACGAACCCGTTCAACCCGAAGCGAACGGCGTGGTCGTTTTCGGCGGCGTACCCGCGGACCTCGGTCACCTGCTCGCTGAAGCCGTCGTAATCCTTGCCGTTGCTGAAGTACCAGTCCGAAACGCGGCCGGCGAGCTTGCGGGCGGCCGTGGAGTTGCCGCCCTGGAAGATTTCCGGGTGCGGGCGCCCCTCCGCGGCCAGGGGTTTGGGCTTGATGTCGAAATCGTGGATCCGGTAGAAGTCGCCGGAGAATTCGGCGTGGTCGTCGGTCCACAATTCCTTGAGCACCCGGATGAACTCTTCGGACCGGCGGTAGCGCTCGTCGTGCTCCAGCCAGGGTTCGCCGAGCCCGGTGAACTCGTCCTTGAACCAGCCGCTGACGACGTTCACCGCGGCCCGGCCGCCGGACAGGACGTCCGCGCTGGCGAGGAACTTCGCGAGCACGCCGGGCTGCCACAGTCCGGGGTGGACGGCCGCAATCACCTTCAGCCGCTGCGTCGCCAGCAGCAGCGCAAGGCTGAACCCGGTCGATTCGTGCTGGTAGGCGGCGCCGTAGCTGGCGGTGTAGCGCACCTGCGTGAGCGCGTATTCGAAGCCGTTGTTCTCGGCGATGACCGCAAGATCCCGGTTGTATTCGTACCCCCAATCGGTGCGCTGCTCGATGTCGCTGGTGACGAGCCCGCCGCTGACGTTCGGTACCCAATAGGCGAATTTCAAGGGTTCGTGAAGCTGGGTCATGGTCGGAGAATGGGGCATCGGTCAGCTCTCGGCAAAAGCATCCACGTGCTGGGAAGCCACGCGGCGGCCGGGGATCGCGGCCAGGAGTTCCTTCGTGTACTCCGCCTGCGGGTCCTCCAGCACCCGCGCCGCCGGGCCCAGCTCGACCAGCTCGCCCGCCCGCATCACGCCCACCTGATCCGCCAGCTGCCGGACCACGGCCAAGTCGTGCGAAATGAACAAGTACGACAATCCCAGCGAGGACTGCAGGTCCGCCAGCAGCGCCAGGATCTGCGCCTGCACCGAGACGTCCAGCGCCGACACCGGTTCGTCGCACACCACCAGGTCCGGGCGCAGCGCCAGCGCCCGGGCGATCGCCACCCGCTGGCGCTGGCCGCCCG
Organism: Amycolatopsis sp. NPDC003731; assembly: GCF_053586895.1. Classification (NCBI taxonomy): domain Bacteria; kingdom Bacillati; phylum Actinomycetota; class Actinomycetes; order Pseudonocardiales; family Pseudonocardiaceae; genus Amycolatopsis; species Amycolatopsis sp. NPDC003731. The sequence goes on from NZ_JBSFNC010000052.1 coordinate 12,871, forward strand.
ACAGTTCGGCCGGCTTCCGGTGCGCCACCGACGCCGGCAACGCGACCTGGTCGAGCAGCGCCGGGACCCCGGTGCGCGGCAGCTTGAACGCCCGCAGCGGCTCCGCCACGACGTCCTCGATCGAAAACTTCGGGTTCAGCGACGCGTACGGGTTCTGGTACACGATCTGCATCCGCCGCCGCAGCCGGCGCAGTTCCTCACCACCGAGCGCGGTGATGTCCTGGCCGTCGAACGACACCGAGCCGGACGTCGGGGCCTCCAGCCGCAGCAGGAGCCGGGCCGTCGTCGACTTGCCCGAGCCGGATTCGCCCACCAGGGCCAGGGTCTGCCCGCGCGGGATGTCGAACGAAACGCCGTCCACCGCCCGGATCCCGCCCTCGAACGTCTTCGCGAGGTCCCGCACCGAAACCAGCGGTGGCGTGGGCGGCGCGGCGGGCCGCACCGCGCTCGACATGCTCGGCGCCGCCGCGATCAGCTGCCGCGTGTAGGGATGCGTCGGCGCGCTGACGACCGACGAACCCTCCTCGACGACCGAACCCCGGGACAGCACCACGATCCGCGACGCGCGGTCGGCCGCGACGCCGAGGTCGTGCGTGATCAGCAGGATCGCCGTGCCCGATTCCCGGGCCAGGGACGTCAGGTGGTCGAGGATCCGGCGCTGGACCGTGACGTCGAGTGCCGACGTCGGCTCGTCCGCGATGATCAGCTTCGGCTGCCCGGCCAGCGCCGCCGCGATCAGCACGCGCTGCCGCAGCCCGCCCGACAGCTGGTGCGGGTACTGCCGTGCCCGCACCGCCGGGTCCGGGACGCCCGCGCGTTCCAGCAAGGAGATCGCCTCCCGGGAGGCGGTGCGCCGGTCCGCGAGGCCGTGGATCTTCAGCACCTCCGCGACCTGGTCGCCGATCCGGTGCACCGGGTTCAGCGACACCGCCGGGTCCTGCGGTACCAGTGCGATCTCGCGGCCGCGCACCGAGCGCCACTGCCGGGACGACAGCGCAAGCAGGTCCCGCCCGGCGAAGGTGATCGAGCCGCCGTCGACGCGGCCGCCGCGTGGGAGCAGGCCGATCACCGCGTGCGCGGTCGTCGACTTGCCGGAGCCCGATTCGCCGACGACGGCGACCACTTCGCCCTCGCCGACGTCGAACCCGACGTCCCGCACGGCCGGGACGCCCCGGTACGACACGGCCAGGTCCGAGAGGCGCAGCAGGGTCATCGGTCTCCTCCGTCCAGCGCCCGCGACAGCCGGTTGGCGGCGAGGACCACCGCCGCGACCGTCAGTCCCGGGAACGTCGTCATCCACCAGGCCGTGGCCAGGAAACTGCGCCCGCCCGCGACGAGCGCACCCCACTCCGGGGTGGGCGGGGTCGCGCCGAAGCCGAGGAAGCTCAGCGCGGACACCTCGAGCACGGCCGTGCCGAGGGTGAGCGTCGCCAGCGCGAGCACCGGGCCCGCCGCGTTGGGCAGGACGTGCCGGAGCAGCACCCCCGACCACCGCACCCCGGCGGCACGGGCGGCTTCGACGAACACTCCGGTGCGCACGCGCAGCACCTCCGCACGCATGACCCGCGCGAAGGACGCGAGGTTCGCGATGCCGACGGCGATCGCCACGTTGGTCGTTCCGAAGCCCAGCGCGGTGACCAGGGCCAGCGACAGCAGGATCGGCGGGATGGCGAGGAAGACGTCGACGATCCGCATGATCACGGTATCCGCCCAGCCGCCCCGGAACCCGGCGAGCAGGCCGAGCGCCGAGCCGGCCACCAGCGCCACGAGCACCGCGATCGCGGTGGCCCGCAGCGAGAGCGACGCGCCGTGGACCACCCGCGCGTAGACGTCCCGGCCGGTCTCGTCGGTGCCGAACAGGTGCCGCACCGACGGCCCGTGCAGCCGCTCGGCCGGGACGCCGGTGATCGGGTCGTACCCGGTCAGCAGCGCCGGCGCGAAGGCCGCCAGCAGCACGAACGCCAGCACGGCGATCGCGAGCACGAGACCCGGGCGGCGCACCACCCGGGCCGGGGCGGCGAGATCAACCACGAGCCACCTCCGGCGTCCGCGCGATGCGCGGGTCGAGCAGCGGGTACAGCAGGTCGACGACCAGGTTGAGGACCACGAACACCAGTGCCGCCAGGACGATCACCGCCTGCACCACCGGGACGTCCTGCGCGGTGACGGCCGCCGCGGTGATCCGGCCGACGCCGTCGCGGGAGAACACCGTCTCGGTGATCACCGAGCCCGCGACGAGGTTGCCCGCCACCACCCCGGCGACGGTCAGCGCGGGCACCGCGGCGTTGCGCAGCAGGTGTCCGAAGTGGACGCGCCAGCGGCTCGCGCCCTTGGCCGCCGCGATCTCCGCGTACGGCTGCTGCTGTTGTGTGGCCAGGCTCTTCGCCAGCACCTGCCCGATGATCGCGCCGGTCGGCAGGGCCAGCGTGAGCGCGGGCAGGATCAGCGCGGCGAAGCCCTGCGTGCCCAGCGCCGGCAGCAGGCGCAGCCGGAAGGAGAAGAACTGGATCAGCAGCAGCCCGACCCAGAACGGCGGCAGCGAGATCGCCAGCGACGGCAGGGACAGCAGCGCCTGCCGCAGCCAGCGGAACTGCGTGAACGTGCCGAGGAACGCCGAGCCGCCCCCGAACAGCACCGCGAAGACCAGCGCGAGGCCGGTCACGGCGAGCGTCGGCGGCAGCGCCGTGACGACCATGTGCGTCGCGTCGTCGCCGGTGGCGATGCTGCGGCCGAAGTCGCCATGCAGCGCCGACACCAGGCGTTTCAGGTACTGCACCGGCAACGGCGAGTCGAGGCCGTACTCCGCGCGGGCGGCGGCGAGCTGCTCGGGCGTCGCCGACGAGCCCGCCTCACCACTGGCGAGCTTCGCCGAGACGGCGTCACCCGGCAGCAGGTAGAGGATCAGGAACGACAGCGTGAACGCCGCCCACAGCACGAACACCGCCTGCCCGACGCGGCGCAGGAGATAGCGCCTCACGACAGCCACGCGTCGAACAGCTGCAGCCGTGACGACGCCTCGAAGTCGACGGCGTGCGCCTTCGAGCTCAGCGCGACGACCTGGGTCAGCTCGAACACCGGGACGGCGTAGGCGTGCTCGACGATGAGCTTCTGCGCCTCGTCGGCCGAGGGCTTGCGCTTGGCGACGTCCACAGTGGACGACTGGGCGTCCAGAGCGACGTCCAAGGGATTGCCCGGGGCGAGCTTGCTGCGGTTGCCGGCCTTGGTGGAGAACTGGCCGCGCAGGATGTCCGGGTCGGCGCGGGTCACGTTGTACCAGAGGAAGTCGTAGTTCCCGGACAGCTGGATCTGCGTGGTCTCGGCCGTGGTGTGCTGCTCGATCCGCAGGTCGAAGCCGATCTTGCGGAGCTGCTGCTGGATCAGCTCCAGCACGCTGCGGTTCTGGTTGAACACCGGGGAGAACACGACCGCCGCGCTCAGCTTCTGCCCGTTCTTGACGCGGATCCCGTCGGGGCCGGGCACCCAGCCGTCGCCGTCCAGCAGCGCGGCCGCACCCCTCTGGTCGTACGCGAGCTGCCGGGAGAGGTCGCTGACCAGCGGCGTCGCCGACCCGAGGATGCTCGTGGCGGCCTTGTAGCTGGGCGTCAGCACGGTGTTCACGACCTCGGTGCGATCGACGCCCTTGAGCACGGCCTGGCGCACCTTCTCGTCGGTGAGCACACCGCGGGTGGTGTTGGCGTGCAGGTTGAACACGACGCCGGGGTTGGGCCGGATGTTCTCGGTGAAGCCGTTGCCGGTGAACTGCGGCTCGTCGACCGGCTGGATGTCGGTGGCCGCGTCGAGCTGGCCGGAGGCGAGGCTGCCGGTGCGGACGCCGGGTTCGGGCACGATCTTGTAGTCGATCTTGTCCAGGTAGGCCTCGCCCTGGTGCTTGAACAGCGACGAGCCCCAGGTGTAGCCCTTGCGCTTGGCCAGCACGATCTCCTGGTTCTGCTTCAGGCTCTCGAACACGAACGGCCCGGAGCCGATCAGGCCGGCGCCCTGGCAGCGCTGCTCCGGCGTCTTGCGGTACGCCGCCGGCGCGAGGACGCCGAGCGAAACCGTCGAGCTGGCCTGCAGGAACTGCGCGCTGGGCGCGGAGAACTCGAGGCGGACGGTCCGCGGGTCGACGACCGCCGCCGTCTTGTAGGCGGCGAGGTAGCCGTAGCCGAGCTGGGCCTTCGTGGCGAGGGCCTTGATGCCGTCGAAGCTGGCCTTCACCGCGGCCGCGTCGACCGGGCTGCCGTCGGAGAAGGTCGCGCCGGGGCGCAGGTGGAAGGTGAACGCCGTCGAATCGGCGTTGACGTCCCACTTTTCGGCCAGCCACGGCTTGATCTCGCCGGTCTTCGGGTCCTGGTCGGTCAGCGAGTCGACCAGCTGGCGGGCGACGTTGATCGACGCGTTCGTGGCGGTCTGCTGCGGGTCGATGCAGTCGGGCGCGGACGAGATGCCGAGCCGCAGGACGCCGCCGGGTTTCGGCGGGCCCGCGTCGGCCGCGGGTTCGCCGCCCGCCGCGGAGCAGGCGGTCAGCAGCACGGGCAGGGCGAGCAGGGCCGCGGCGTAGCGGGCACGGGAGAAGGGGGACACCGGACGGCCTCCAGCGGGGAGCGGTTGCGGCTTTCGGAACGCGACGCTAGCCATGCGCCGAACCCCGTCCCACTGTGCGAACCGGCGTCCCAGTCCCTGGCACCGCGGCGGGACACCCTTGACACACAACGTTTTTGTGCTGTGTCCACATCCTGAACTCGCGTGCGCCGCCACGGTGGCACGGGATAGCTGTGGAACATGACTTCTCGCAGCCTGCACGTCGCCGTGGAGCTGGACGGCGAGCCGGCCCCCGGCGCTCTGGCGGGCACCGTCACGGCCGCCGAGCGGGCCGGGTTCACCTTCGCCACGTTCGACGACTCGCCGCTCGGCGGCCCGCGGCTCGACGCCACCACCCGCGCGGCGTACGTCGCCACGCTGACCGACCGGCTCGGGCTGGCGCCGGCCGTGAACGTCACCACGGCCGAGCCGTTCCACCTGGCCGCGCAGCTCGCCAGTCTGGACCACGCTTCGCACGGGCGCGCCGCCTGGGTGGTCGGCGCCGACGGCTCGGCCGAGGCACTGGCGACCGTCGGCAGCTCCCGGCTGGACCCCGACGCGCTGCACCACGAAGTCGCCGAGGTCGTCGAAGTCGTGCGCCGGCTGTGGGATTCCTGGGACGACGACGCCGTGCTCAAGGACGTCGCCACCGGACGCTACCTCGACCCGGACAAGGTCCACCACGTCGACTTCACGGGGACGCGGTTCTCGGTCAAAGGCCCCCTGATCACCCCGCGGCCCCCGCAAGGGCGGCCGCCGGTGCTCGCGTCCGACGCGCTGGTCGAGGCCGCCCGCCCGGACGTCGTGCTGGTGGGCGGCGCCGGTCTCGACGACGTCCGCAACCGCGCCCGGCGCGCCCGCGAGACCGGGGCACCGCTGGTATTCGCCGAGGTGGACGTGGTCCTCGACGGCTCGGCCGGGCGACGGCCGCGGCAGGACCGGCTGCGCTACACCGGATCCGCGCCCGGCCTCACCGAGCTGCTGGGCTGGCTGGCGACCAGCGTCGACGGCGTCCGGCTGCACGCGGGCGTCCCGGCCGCCCTGCCGGTGCTGGCCGGCAAGGTCCTGCCGGCGTTGCGCAGCGAAGGCCTGCTCGTCCCGCCGGAGCCGGGCGCCACCCTGCGGGAGTCGCTCGGGCTCGCCCGCCCGGTGAGCCTGTTCGGGGGTGTGGCATGAGCGCGCGGCTGCACCTGGGCGTGTTCTACACCGGTGTCGGCCCGCAGTTCCTCTGGGACGACCCGTCGAACGCCGACCACACCGCGATCGAGACGTACGTGTCGGTGGCGCGGACGCTCGAACGCGGGCTGTTCGATGCGTTCTTCCTCGGCGAAGGCCTGCGGGTGCGGGAGAACCGCGGCCGCGTCCACGCCCTCGACGTCGCCGGCCGCCCGGACGCGATCACGCAGCTGAGCGCGCTGGCCGCCGCGACCACCCGGATCGGACTGGTCGCCACCCAGAACACCACCTACAACTTCCCGGCCGACCTCGCCCGCCGGCTGTCCTCTTTGGACTACCTGTCCGGTGGCCGGGCGGGCTGGAACATCGTCACCACCGACAACGCCTGGACGGGCGCCAACTTCCGCCGCGGCGGCTGGCTGGCCCACGAACGCCGTTACGAACGGGCTTCGCAGTTCGTCGAAGCCGCGCTGGCGCTCTGGGCCGGCACCGGGCGGGTGGACCGGCACACCGATCTGGTGAACCTGCGGGCGGCCCCGACCGTGCCGCCGAGCCCGCAGGGCCGTCCGGTGCTGTTCCAGGCCGGCGACTCCCCCGGCGGCCGTGAGCTGGCGGCGAAGTACGCGGACGTCGTCTTCTCGGCCAACACCGCCTACGACAAAGCGGTCGCCTACGCCACGGACCTGCGCGAGCGGCTGGCCCGTCACGGCCGGCCGGCGGACGCCGTCCGCATCCTGCCCGGCGCAACGGTGGTCCTCGGCGACACGCCGGCCGACGCGGCCGAGCGCGCGGAGGACGTCCGGCGGCGCCAGATCACCCCGCAGCGGGCGCTGGCGTTCCTCGAGCAGTACTGGGGCCGGGATCTGTCGGCGTACGACCCGCACGGCCCGTTGCCGGACCTCGAGCCGGTCGAAGGCGAACTGGACCCGTCCCGCGGGACGATCTCGATCGCCGACCGCACCGGCAAGCGCGAGCGGATCCAGCGGTGGCGGGAGCTGGCGGAGGCGAAGAACCTGTCGATCCACCAGCTGGTCCTCGAAGTCCAGCCGCGCCAGCACGGCTTCGTGGGCACGCCGGGCCAGGTCGCCGACGAGTGGGCCAGGTACGTCCGCACACGCGCGGTGGACGGGTTCAACATCAGCCCCCACCTGGTCCCGGCGGCTCTCGACGACATCGTCGACCGGCTGGTCCCGGAGTTGCAGGACCGCGGCGTCTACCGGACGTCGTACGAAGGCACGACGCTGCGGGAGCACCTGGAGCTGCCGTAGGGCGTGTCCGGCGAGGCCGGGCGCCGGTCAGGTCCGTTTGCGGCTCGCGATCTCGTCGGCGAGCTGGTCTGCCCTGGGGCGAGCCGGTCGGACACGCCATCGCCGCGTCCAGGTCGTGGGCACGCTTGCGCCGGCACCGCGGGGCGAGTCCACTGCGAAGGCAGCCCGTTCGCCCTTCGGAAGGACCTGGCATGTCCGTCACCGACGAACTCCTGGCCAACAACGCCGCCTACGCCGCCCGGTTTTCCGGGCCGCTGCCGCTGCCGCCCGCCAAGCACGTCGCCGTGCTCGCCTGCATGGATGCGCGCCTCAACGTCTACGGTGTCCTCGGTCTCGAGGAGGGCGAGGCCCACGTCATCCGCAACGCCGGCGGTGTGGTCACCGAGGACGAGATCCGGTCCCTCGCCATCAGCCAGCGGCTGCTGGGCACCGAGGAGATCATCCTCATCCACCACACCGACTGCGGCATGCTCACCTTCACCGACGACGGCTTCAAGAAGTCCATCGAGGACGAAGTCGGGATCAAGCCGCCCTGGGCCGCCGAAGCCTTCACCGACCTCGACGACGACGTCCGCCAGTCGATCGCGCGGATCCGGAACAGCCCGTTCATCCCGAAGAAGGACTCGATCCGCGGCTTCGTCTTCGACGTCGCGACGGGCAAGCTGAACGAAGTCAGCTGAGCGATCCGGCGAGCTGCCAGGTGCGCAGCCGTTCGCGGGCGGACCGCATCCCGGACTGGATCAGGACGACCTCGGTCGCCCCGGCGTCGAAGTAGCGGCGCAGGCCCGCCTCGACCGTGCGCTCGTCGCCGATCAGGGCGAGGTCGGCCGCGTGGGTGGCGCCCTCGGCGTCGAGGATGCGGCGGTAGGAGGGGATGTCGCCGTAGTAGCCGAGGTGGACGGCGGCGATCTGCCGGACCGTCTCGGCGTCGTCGGTCACCACCGCCGGGACGGCGGCGATCACCCGGGGTTCGGGCCGGCCGGCGTCGGCGGCGGCCTTGGTGAGCGCGGGCACCACGTGCTCGGCGAGCGCGCGCGGGCCGGCCAGGAACGGGAGGGTGCCGTCGGCGAGTTCGCCGGCCACGCGCAGCGCCTGCCGTCCCATCGCGGCGACGGCGATCGGGACGCCGCCACCCCCGGGCACGGCGGTGGGCAGCGGCGGGCAGGCGGTGAAGGTCTCGCCGTCGAAGAGCGGGCGGCGGCCGTCGAAGATGTCGCGCAGGACGGTGAGCGATTCGCGCAGCGACGTGATGGGCGGCGGGTATTCGAAGCCGAAGGCGGGCTCCAGCAGGCTTTGCACGCCGAGGCCGAGCCCGAGGGTGAACCGGCCCCCGGCCGCGGCTTGCGCGGTCTGCGCCTGGGCGGCGAGGTGGAGCGGGTGCCGCGGGTAGAGCGGGACGACGGCGGTCCCGACGGCGATGCCGGGCACCTCGCGTCCGGCGAGGGCGGCGAGGGTGAGGGCATCGTGGTCGAACAGCTGCGAGAACCAGACCGACCGCAGGCCGGCCCCGGCGGCCTCGCGGGTCTGGGCGAGCAGGGTTTCGACGCTGTTGGCGGCCCCGGACAGGTCGCCGGCGGGCAGGGCGGCACCGATGGTCATGACGTTCCTTTCGGGGACAGGCTGGGGAGGGGCAGAGCGGCTCAGGCTTCTTCGGGGTACTCCGACTCCCGCCGCCACGAGATCGGCCGCGGGCGGGGCAACCGGCGGTGTCCCGCACGGCCCGCCGACCTGGGTGCGCCGTCCCCCTGCGCCCGGTCCGCCGCCAGCTCGAACTGGTTGCGCCCCAACGCGATCCGCGGCGACGCCGTCCGATTGCCCACCCCCGGCTCGCCCGAGGGCAAGCCCGGCACCACGGGCGCGGCCACCACCGCCGAGCGGGCGCGGTCGACCCCCGCCAGGACCTCGCGGACCAGGTCGTCCCAGCTCACGCCCCCGGCCTCGTCGCCGGCGGTGAGCGCCCGGGTGATCCGGCCCGCGGCGTCGGCGAACCGGCTTTCGCGGACCGCCAGCTCCCCGAGGGACCGCTCGAGCGCCGCCTCGGCGTGCCGGTCGCCTGAACGGACCGCCGCGCGCACCGCCGTCTCGCCGCTCTCGCGCCAGTCCGCGTACCGGCCCCGCGCGCCCGCCAGCTCGGCCACCGCCAGCGCCAGTTCCGCGCAGTACCCCGGCTCCTCCACCTCGGCCGCTTGGCGCACCGCGGCCAGCAGGCCCGCGGACTCGCGCTCGTACCACGTGCCCGGGTCGCCGAGGTCGGCCACCACCGGCGTCCGCGGGGCCTTCCCCGCCTCGACGCCCCGGACTTCGTCGGTCAGCGCCAGCCAGGCGCCGAACAATCGCCGGGACACCACCTGAAGTGGTTGAGCGGCAAGGAGTTCCAGCGCCAGCAGGCGGGTCAGCGACGGTAGCCGGTACCGAGCACCGGCGACGTCGACCAGCCGCGCGTCCACCAGCGACTCCAGCATGTCGGCCGCTTCGGCCGGGCCCACGTCCGCCAGCGCGGAAGCCGCCCACCCCGCCCAGCTCCCCGCGGGCAGCAGAGCCAGCCGCGCGAACAGGTCCCGGGCCGGGCCGGGCAACTCCTCCAGGCCACGCCCGACGGCCGCCCGGACACCCGCGCCGAGGCGGCCGAGCCGGTCGCCCTCGGCCCGCAGCCGGGCCACCGCCTGGGCGAGGGTCCGCCCCGGCCGGGCCGCGACGTGCGTGGCCGCCGCCGTCACCGCCAGCGGCAGGCCGCCGCACAGCTCGACCAGCTCCACCGCGTCCGACAACTCCGCCGTCACCCGGTCTTCGCCGACCAGGGCCGAGAGCAGCTCGACCCCTTCCGCGCCGTCCAGGACGTCGAGCTCGGCCACCGTCACGCCGGGCAGCGACGGGACGCGGGCGGTGGTCGTGACGAGCAGCCGGCAGCCCCGGGCGTCGGCGACGAACGGCGTGACGCGCGCCAGGCCGGCGGCGTCCTCCAGGACGGTCAGCACCCGGCGTCCGGCGAGCACGCTGCGGTACAGCGCGGCGCGGCCGTCCAGCTCCTCGGGGATCTCCGCCGCGGGCACGCCGAGTGCGTGCAGGAACCGGGCCAGCACCTCGCCGGCGTCCTCCTCGGCAAGGCGCGCGTAGAGCACCCCGTCGGGGAAGGCCGGTGCGGCGCGGTGCGCGGCTTCGGCCGCCACGGCGGACTTGCCCGATCCGCCGCGTCCGGTGAGGACGGTGACCACCGCGGCGCCCGGTCCGTCGTCGGTCAGGCCGCGCCGCAGCCCGGCCAGCAGCCGCTCGTGCCCGGTGAAGTACGGCAGGCGCGCGGGCAGCATCCGCGGGACCGCACGGCCGCTCGCGGGTGCCTCGCTCGACCCCGCGAGGATGTCCTGGTGCAGCTCGCGCAGCGCGGCGCCGGGCTCCAGGCCCAGTTCGTCGACGAAGCGGCGGCGCACGGCCCGGTAGGCGGCGAGCGCCTCGACCCGGCGGCCGCACCGGTGCAGCGCGGTCATCAGCTGCAGCACGAACCGCTCGCGCAGCGGGTATTCCTCGGTCAGCACCGAGATCTCGCCGACGACCTCGCGGTGCAGGCCCAGCTCGAGCTCGGCGTCGAGGCAGTCCTCGAGCACCTCCACCCGCCGCTCGGCGATGCGGACCTGGTGGGCGCGCACGACCCCGCTGTCGATCCCGGTGAGCGGTTCCCCGCGCCACAGCGCCAGCGCGTCGCGGAACGCCGCGCGCGCCTCCTCCGGCCGCCGGGCGGCCCGCCCGCGCGCCACCAGCGTCTCGAACTCGTGCAGGTCCAGTTCCCCGGGGGCGAGGTCGAGGCAGTAGCCGCTGCCGCGCGCGGAGATCCGCTCGCCCAGCCCCGCCTTCGCCAGCGCCCGCCGCAGGGCCGACACACAGGTCTGGACCTGCGCCCGGGCCGTCGCGGGCGGCGCGGCGCCCCACAGCGCGTCGAGCAACACCTCCAGCGGTACCACGCGGTTGCCGTTGAGCAGCAGCAGCGCGAGCACCACCTGCTGGCGGCGGGCGGTCACGACGACCGGCTCGTGGCCGCGGACCTGCAGGAGGCCGAGGACGCGGAAGCTGGTCACGGGCACGGACTGGAGCGCGGTGGTCTGCACGGTGTTCCCTCCGGGATCAGACGAGGACTTCGGGCGGCGCCGGGTGCCCGAGGAAGGCGGTGGGGCTGGCGGTCAGGCCGTAGGCGCCGGCCTGGAAGATCGCGATCAGGTCGCCGATCGCCGCACCGGGCAGGGAAACCTTGTCGCCGAGGAGGTCGAGCGGGGTGCACAGGCAGCCGACCACCGTCACCGTCTCTTCGGGACCGCCGGGTGCGGACGCCAGGGCCAGGGGGTAGTTGCGGCGGATGGCCTGGCCGAAGTTGCCGGACGCGGCCAGCTGGTGGTGCAGGCCGCCGTCGACGACGAGGAACGTCGTGCCGCGCGAGACCTTCCGGTCGACCACGCGGGTGAGGTACACCCCGGCCTCGCCGACGAGGTAGCGGCCGAGCTCGATCACCACGCGCGCGTCCGGCAGCGCGGGCCGCAGCGAGACGTCCAGCAGCTTCGCCAGGTTCTCGCCGACCTCGTCGAGGTCCAGCGCCGTGTCGCGGGCGGTGTAGGGGATGCCGAAGCCGCCACCCAGGTTCACCGACCGCACCGGGCCGGGCGCCGCCTCGGCGAGCTGCAGCACCAGGTCGACCGTCGCACGCTGGGCCTCGCACAGGCTTTCCGCGCGCAGGTTCTGAGAGCCGGCGAAGACGTGGAAGCCCTGGAAGTCCAGGCCCGCGGCGCCGACTTCGGCCAGCACGGCGGGGACGCGCTCGGCGTCGATGCCGAACTGCTGCGGGCCACCGCCCAGGCGCATACCGGACCCGCGGACGGCGAAGTCCGGGTTCACCCGCAGCGCCACGCGCGGGGTGAGGCCGAGGCGGTCGCCGGCTTCCCGCACGCGGGCCAGCTCGGTGGTGGACTCGAGCTCGACGGTGACCCCGGCGGCGACCGCGCGGGCCAGCTCGGCCGCGGTCTTGCCCGGCCCGGCGAAGCTGATCCGCTCCGGCGGGACGGTCGTGTCGAGGGCCTGCCGCAGTTCACCGGCGGAGGCGACGTCGAGGCCGTCGACGAGGCCGCTGAGGTGGTGCAGCAGCGCGGGCATCGGGTTGGCCTTGACCGCGTAACTGAGTTCGACGTCGCCGGGCAGCGCGGCCCGCACCCGCTCGACGCGGGTGGTGACGAGCGAGCGGTCGTAGGCGAAGAAGGGGGTGGTGCCGACCCGCGCCGCGAGCCGGTCCACGGGCACGCCGCCCACGGTGAGCACACCGCCGGCGCGGCCGAACGGGGCCGCCGCGGCTTCCGTCGTGTTCGCCATCGCTTTCCTTTTCTTCGAGCACGGGTAAATAGCAACCGGAAAAGGCACCGCCGTCGGTCACGGGCGGCACTGCGAACACTGAAGCAACTACCCACCCACCCGGACATGGGTAGTCCTCACCCAGATTCGGCACCCGGGTGGGGACCCGGGCACCCAGGTGTACCTGCTGTGTCCACCCGGTCACTCCGGGGACACCATCCACACCGGACCGGACAGACATTTCCGCAGGTCAGAGCGATTGACCACACCGTTCGGCGCAGTCACCCACCCGCACTGCTCCAGCCGGGTGGCCCGCTCCGGTGGCAACTTCCTGCCGTCGCCTGCCTGCCACCGCGGGCTCCGGGAACGCCCCTTGACGAACGGGGTGCGCAGCCCGCACGATCGGAATCCACCAGCACCGCCGGGGAATTCCCGGGAACCGGTGCAATTCGGACAGCACCACGCATTCCCCGATTTCCGGTATCCCTTCCGACGATGGGTGAACTATGTCTTCCCTGCCTGCTCCCGGTGAGCCGATCGCGGTGGTCGGCATGGCCTGCCGGCTGCCCGGCGCCCCGTCCCCGGCGTGGCTGCGCCGGCTGCTGGCCGAGGGCCGCGAGGCCGTCGGCGCGGTGCCGCCGGGCCGGTGGACCGACGGCGACGACTCGGGACGCGGCGGCTTCGTGTCCGATGTGGACGGTTTCGACGCACCCTTCTTCGGGGTCTCCCCGCGCGAGGCCGTGGCGATGGACCCGCAGCAGCGGCTGGTGCTGGAGCTGGCGTGGGAAGCCTGTGAGGACGCCCGGATCGCGCCCGGCACGCTGCGCGGCAGCGGCACCGCCGTCGTCGTCGGCGCGATCAACGGCGACTACGCGCTGCTGCACGACCGCCTCGGCGCCGGGCCGCACACCCTGACCGGAACCCACCGCAGTCTCATCGCGAACCGCGTCTCCTACGTGCTCGGGCTGCGCGGCCCGAGCCTGACCGTCGACTCGGGCCAGTCGTCGTCGCTGGTGGCGGTGCACCTGGCGGCCGAGCAGCTGCGCCGCGGCAGCGCGGCCGTCGCGCTCGCCGGCGGGGTGAACCTCAACCTGCTGAAAGCGGGCACCGAAGTCGTGGACCGCTTCGGGGCGCTGTCCCCGCAGGGCCGGTGCCACACCTTCGACAGCCGCGCCGACGGGTACGTCCGCGGCGAGGGCGGCGGCCTGGTCGTCCTGAAGCCGCTGAGCGTCGCGCTCGCCGACGGCGACCGCGTCCACGCGGTCCTGCTGGGCGGCGCCGTGAACAACGACGGCGGCGGCGACGGCCTCACCGTGCCGCGGGCCGAGGCGCAGACCGAGGTGATCCGGCTGGCCTGCGCCGACGCCGGCGTCGCCCCGGCCGACGTCCAGTACGTCGAGCTGCACGGCACCGGCACGCCGGTCGGCGACCCGATCGAGGCCGAAGCCCTCGGGGCCGCGTTCGCCGGGGACCGCCCGGAGCCCCTGCAGGTCGGCTCGGTCAAGACCGTCGTCGGCCACCTCGAAGGCGCCGCGGGCATCGCCGGGCTGCTGAAAGTGCTGGTGTGCCTGTCCGAACGCCGCCTGAGCCCGAGCCTGAACTTCGCCACGCCGAACCCGGCCATCCCGTTCGGGACGCTGAACCTCGAGGTGGTGACCGAGGACCGGGACTGGCCGCGGCCGCAGGACCGGCTCGTCGCCGGGGTCAGCTCGTTCGGCGTCGGCGGCACCAACTGCCACCTCGTCCTGGCCGAGGCGCCGGCGGTTCCCCAGCCCGAGGACGTCGCCGCCGACGACGTCCCGCTGGTGCTGTCGGCCCGGTCGGCCGCCGCCCTGCCCGCCCAGGCCCGCGCGCTCGCCGGCCACCTCGCCGACCGCCCCGGGCTCGCGCACGGCGACGTCGCCCGGTCACTGCTGCGCACCCGGGACCTCTTCGAGCACCGCGCGGTCGTGTTCGACGACCTCGCGTCGCTGGCCGCCGGTACGCCGTCGGAGAACGTCGTGACCGGGCGGACCGTCGACGGCGCCGACGTCCTCGTGTTCCCGGGGCAGGGTTCGCAGTGGCCAGAGATGGCCGGTGCGCTGCTGCGCGACTCCCCTGTGTTCGCCCACCGGCTGGCGGAGTGCTCGGCCGCGCTGGCGCCCTTCCTCGGCTACGAACTCCTCGACGACCTGCGCGCCGGCACCGCCGACCTCGACCGCGTCGACGTCGTCCAGCCCGCCCTCTGGGCCGTGATGGTGTCACTGGCGGAGGTCTGGCGCGCCGCGGGACTCACGCCGTCGATCGTCGTCGGGCACTCCCAAGGCGAGATCGCCGCGGCCACCGCGATCGGCGCGCTGTCGCTGGCCGACGGCGCCCGCGTGGTGGCCTTGCGCAGCCGGGTGATCGCCGGGATGCCGCGCGGCGGCGGGATGATGTCGGCCGGCGCGCCCGAAGACGTCGTCCGGCCACTGCTGCCCGCCGGCGTGTCGGTGGCCGCGGTGAACGGCACCCGGTCGGTGGTCCTGTCCGGACCGGCCGACGCGCTGGCGGCGTTGCACACCACCCTCACCGAGGACGGGTACCGCGCGAAGATCCTGCCGGTCGACTACGCGTCGCACTCGGCGGCCGTGGACCCGCTGCGGGACGAGATCCTGTGGCTCCTGGCCCCGGTGCGCCCGGTGTCCACTTCGGTCACTTTCGTTTCGGCCCTCACCGGCGAACCGTTCGACACCGCCGGGCTCGACGCCGGGTACTGGTTCGAAAGCCTCCGGCGTCCGGTCCGGTTCGCCGCGGCGACCGCCGGAGCGCTGGCCGCCGGGGGCGGGCGGTTCGTCGAGTGCAGCCCGCACCCGGTGCTGCTGGGCAGCATCGAGGAGACCGCCGAAGCGAACGACCGCACGGTGGCCGTCGCCGGGACGCTGCGACGGGACGACGGTGGCGGCGAACGCCTGCGGCGCAGCCTCGCCGAGGCGTTCGTGGCCGGAGCCGGGGTGCGGTGGGAGGTGCCGGGCACGCGCCTGGTGGACCTGCCGACCTATGCGTTCCAGCGGACCCGGTACTGGCTCGGCGAAGAGGTGGCCGCCGCGCCGGTCGCCGTCGATCCCACGCGGGTGGCGGACCTGGTCCTCGCCACGGCCGCGGCCGTCCTGGGCCACGCCGACGCCGACGGCATCGACCCCGCGAGCACGTTCAAGGACCTCGGCTTCGACTCGGTGAGCGTGGTGGAACTGCGCACCCGGCTGCAGGCCGCCACCGGGCTCAAGCTGCCGACGACGTTGCTGTTCGACTTCCCGACGCCTGCTCACCTCATCACGCACCTGCGGGCCCGGCCGGCCGCCGATACTGTGGAAGTCGTTGCACCGCAACAGGATGACCCGATCGCGATCGTCGCCATGGGCTGCCGCTTCCCCGGCGGCATCACCTCGCCGGCCGAGCTGTGGGACCTGGTCGCCGCGGGCGGCGAGGCCGTCACCGAACTGCCCGCGAACCGCGGCTGGGACCTCGACACGCTCCTCGGCGACACCGGCCCCGGCTCGTGCGCCACCCGGTTCGGCGGGTTCCTCCACGACGCCGACCGGTTCGACCCGGCGTTCTTCGGCCTGAGCCCCCGCGAAGCCCTGGCCATGGACCCGCAGCAGCGCGTCCTGCTGGAGATCAGCCACGAGGCGATCGAGCGCGCCGGGCTCGAGCCGGAGTCCCTGTCCGGGACCGACACCGGGGTCTTCGTCGGCGCGATGGCCATGGACTACGGCCCGCGGCTGCACGAGCCGACCGGGCTCGTCGACGGCCACCGCCTGACCGGCACCTCCCCGAGCGTCGCGTCCGGCCGGATCGCCTACACCTACGGCCTGCGCGGGCCGGCGCTCACCGTCGACACGGCGTGCTCGTCGTCGCTGGTCGCGATCCAGCTGGCCGCCGACGCCCTGCACCGCGGCGACTGCTCGCTCGCCCTCGCCGGCGGGGTCACGGTGATGGCCGCCCCCGGCAACCTCGTGGACTTCACCCGCCAGAACGGCCTTTCCGCCGACGGCCGCGCGAAGGCGTTCTCCGCCGACGCCGACGGCACGGCGTTCGCCGAAGGCGCAGGGATGCTGGTGCTGGAGCGGCTGTCCGACGCCCGCCGCCACGGCCACCCGGTGCTGGCTCTGCTGCGCGGCGGCGCGACCGGCTCCGACGGGGCCAGCAACGGCCTCACCGCGCCCAACGGCCAGGCCCAGCAACAGGTCATCCGCCGTGCGCTGCACGCCTCCGGATTGTCCACGAAGGACGTGGACGTGGTCGAGGCGCACGGCACCGGGACGGCCCTGGGCGACCCGATCGAGGCGCACGCCCTGCTGGCCACCTACGGGCAGGACCGCGAAACGCCGCTGTGGCTCGGGTCGCTGAAGTCGAACATCGGCCACACCCAGGCCGCGGCCGGGGTGGCCGGGGTGATCAAGATGGTCGAAGCCCTGCGGCACGAGACGATCCCACGCACCCTGCACGCCGAGGTGCCGAGCCCGCACGTGGACTGGGCGAGCGGCCGGGTCGAGGTGCTGTCGGCGGCCCGGGCGTGGCCCGAGCACGGCCGCCCGCGGCGGGCCGCGGTGTCGAGCTTCGGGATCAGCGGCACCAACGCGCACGTCGTGCTGGAATCGGTGCCCGCCGAAGAGTCCGCGCCGGCGCCCGCCGGGCCGCTCGTCTGGTCCCTGCACGCCCACACCGGCACCGCCCTGCGCGCCCACGCCGCCCGGCTGCGGACCTACGCCGGAACCGCGGCCGACGAGGACCTCACCGCCACTGCCGCGGTCCTCGCCCGCCGGCGTCCCGGCTCCTGCCGCGCGGTCGTCGTCGCCGGGGACCGGGCCGAACTCGTCGCCGCCCTCGGTGCCCTGGCCGAAGGTGCCCCGCACCCCGCGCTCGTCACCGGCACCGCGGCCGGCGACGTCCAGCCGGTGTTCGTCTTCCCCGGCCAGGGCGCCCAATGGCCCGGCATGGCCGCCGAACTGCTCGCCGCCGACCCGGACTTCGCCCGGCTGCTCACCGACGCCGCCGAGGCCCTGTGCCCGCACACCGGCTGGTCCGTGCTCGACGTGCTCACCGGCGCCGACGGCGCGCCGGACCTGGAGGGGACCGAGGTCGTGCAGCCGGTGCTGTTCGCCGTCATGGTCGCCCTCGCCGGACTGTGGCAGGCCGCCGGGGTCGCTCCGGCCGCGGTGGTCGGCCACTCCCAAGGCGAGCTGGCCGCGGCCGTCGTCGCCGGAGCCCTGCCGCTGGCCGACGCCGCCCGGATCATCGCCGTCCGGAGCCGGCTCCTCACCGCCGAACTCGACGGCACCGGCGGCATCCTCGCCGTCGGCCTGCCCGTGGCGCAGGTGCGGGAACGGCTGGAGCCGTGGGCCGGGCGGCTGTGGCCGGCCGTCGACAACGGCCCGGCCGGCACCGTCGTCGGCGGCGAGCTGGCCGCGATCGAGGAGTTCGCCGCCGCCTGCGCCGACGTCCAGATCCGGCGCACGCCGGTGGCGTACGCGGCGCACACCCCGCACGTCGAGGCCGTCCGCGACGCCCTGATCGCCGAAATCGGCGCGCTGGCGCCGGCCGACACCGCGACCACGATCTGCTCCTCCTGCACCGGCGGCTTCCTGCCGGGCTCGGAACTCACCCCGGGCTACTGGTACCGCAACCTGGCCGAGCCGGTGCGGTTCGACGCGGCCGTCCGCGCCTTCGCCGGCTACCGGCGGCCGCTGTTCGTCGAGGTCAGCCCGCACCCCATCCTCGCCGGGGCGGTGCAGGAGATCCTGAGCGACGCCGGCATCGACGGCACCGCCGTCGGCACCCTGCGCCGCGGGGAAGGCGGGCGCCGCCGGTTCCTGCTCGCCCTCGCCGCGGCGCACGTCCGGGGCGCGGCCGTGGACTGGCCGCGGCTGCTCGGCCCGGTCACCCGCCACCCGGACGTCCCGACCTCGGCGTTCGACCGGCAGCGCTACTGGCTCACCGGCCACTCCGGCGGCCTGCTCGGCGCCCCCACCCCGGTAGCCGACGGTGACGGTTCCGTGGCCACCGGACGGCTTTCGCTGACCTCGCTGCCGTGGCTGGCCGGGCACGCCGTCCGCGGCACGGTCCTGTTCCCCGGCACCGGGTTCGCCGAACTGGCCCTGGAAGCGGCGGACGGCGGGAGCGTCGAGGACCTGACGCTCGAAGCGCCGCTGGTGCTGCCCGCCTCCGGCGCGGTCGAGGTCCAGGTCGGCCTCGGCCGCGCGGACGACCACGGCCGGCGGCCGCTGACCGTCCACACGCGACTCGGCGACGGACCGTGGACCCGGCACGCGACGGGCAGGGTGAGCCCGGAGCAGGCACCCGGCACTCCGCTGCCGGTCTGGCCGCCCGTCGGAGCGGTGCCGGTCGACCTCGACGGCGCCTACGCGCGGCTGGCCGAACGCGGCTACGAGTACGGGCCGGCGTTCCAGGGCCTCACCGCGCTGTGGCGCGACGGCGACGACCGGTACGTCGAGGTGGAACTGCCCGCCGAAGGCGAGTTCACCGCCCACCCCGCGGTGCTCGACGCGGTGCTGCACGCCCTGGTCCTCGACGGCACCGAGCTGCTGCTCCCGTTCTCCTTCGGCGGCCTGCGGGTCACCTCGCCCCTGCCGGGTGCGGTGCGGGCCCGGCTGTCCGGTTCGGCCGCCACCGGCGTCGAAATCGCCCTCTACGACACCGCCGGCACCCCGCTCGGCGGCGTCGAGTCGCTGCTGCTGCGGCCTGCCGCCGAGACGAAGGCGGCCGCGGAGCTCTACCGCGTGGAATGGACGCCCGCCCCGGTGGGCGACGGCACCGACCGGGAGTGGACCGTGATCGGCACGGAGCTGCCGGAGGTCGTCCCGCCGGTCGTGCTCACCACCGCACACGAACTGCCCGCCGTGCTGGACCTCGTGCAGCGCTGGCTGCTCGACGAGCGCTGCGACGGCGCGAAACTGGTGTTCCTGCAGGACCCGGGCTCGCCCGACGGCGCGCCGGTGTGGGGGCTGGTGCGTTCGGCGATCGCCGAACACCCCGGCCGCTTCGCCCTCGCCGGTGCCCGCCCCGGCGCCCCGCTGGCCGCGGCGCTCGACGCCGACGAGCCGCAGTTCGCCGTGCGCGACGGCGCGGTCCTCGTGCCTCGCCTGGCGCGGCACCCGGCCGAGCCGTCCACTGTGGACTTCTGCGGTGGCACGGTCCTGGTGACCGGCGGCACGGGCGGGCTCGGTGCCCTGGTCGCCGAGCGGCTGGTGACCACGCACGGCGTCCGGGACCTGCTGCTGGTCTCTCGCCGCGGCGGCGACGTCCCGGCGCGGCTGGCCGGGCTGGACGCCCGCGTCCGGGTGGTGGCCGCCGACGTCGCCGACCGGGCCGCTCTGTCCACGCTCCTGGCCGGCGAGACGCTCACCGGGGTGGTGCACGCGGCCGGCGTCCTCGACGACTCGACCGTCACCGGGCTCACGCGAGCGCACCTGGACACCGTCCTGCGGCCCAAGCGCGACGCCGCCTGGCTGCTGCACGAGCTCACCGAAGACCAGCCGCTCGCCGCGTTCGTGCTGTTCTCCTCGGTCGCCGGGGTGCTCGGCAACCGCGGGCAGGCGAACTACGCCGCCGCGAACGCCTCGCTCGACGCGCTGGCGGAGTACCGGGCGGCGCGCGGGCTGCCGGGCGTGTCGATCGCGTGGGGCCTGTGGGACACGGCGACCGGCATGACCGCCGCGATGACCTCGACGGACCGCTCGCGCCTGACCGGCGTCCGGCCGATCACCGAGGCGCAGGGGCTCGCCGCCTTCGACGCCGCACTCGGGCTGTCGGGCACGGTCGTGGCGTCCGCTTGGGACACCGCGGCGCTGCGGGCGGCCGACGAGGTTCCCGCCGTCCTGCGGAGTCTCGTGCCGGTGCGCCGCGCGGTCGCGGCCGCTCCGGTGGCGGCCGGACTGGCCGGGCAGCTCGCCGGGCTGGACCGCGAAACCGCGGCCGCGACGGTGACCGGCTTCGTCCGCACGGAGGTCGCCACGGCGCTCGGGCACCGCTCGCCGGCGTCGGTCGAGGCGGCGAAGCCGTTCAGCGAACTGGGGATCGACTCGCTGACGTCGGTGGAGCTGCGCAACCGCATCGGCGCCGGGACCGGGCTGCGGCTGCCCGCGTCGCTGCTGTTCAACCACCCGACCGTCGAGCTGCTGGCCGCGCACCTGCTCGGTGAGCTGCTCCCGCCCCCGCCGGACCCCGCGCAGCGGCTGCGCGAGGCCCTCGGCGAAGTCCTGCCGGGTGCGGACGCCGAGGAGCGCGTCCGGCTGGCGGAGGTGCTGCGGGCGGCCCTGGCCGAACTCGGCTGCGAGCCCGCGCTCGACCTCGCCACGGACGACGAGCTCTTCGCCTTCATCGACAAGCGCTGACCTTTTGCGAACGGATAGGGGTTCGGTTATGACCGGCGAAGACAAGCTTCGCGACTACCTGAAGCGGGCGACGGTCGAGCTCGCGGGCGCGCGCCGCCGGCTGGCCGAGTACGAGGCCCGCGAGAGCGAGCCCATCGCCGTGATCGGCATGTCCTGCCGGTTCCCCGGCGCTCCCGACGTCGACTCGTACTGGAAGCTGCTGCGCGAAGGCCGGGCCGCCGAAGTCGGCGACGTCCCGGACGGCCGGTTCGACCACGTGCCCGGCGTCCGGCGCCGCGGCGCCTTCCTGTCCGAAGTGGACGGCTGGGACGCCGGGTTCTTCGGCTACGCCCCGCAGGAAGCGCTGCGGATGGACCCCCAGCAGCGGCTGCTGATGGAGCTGGCGTGGGAGGCGATGGACGACGCGGGCACCCCGGCGCCGCGGTTGCGGGGCAGCCGCACCGGCGTGTTGCTCGGGTTTTCCGACGCGTTCCAGTACGGCCAGGTCGAGGCGGAGCGCGAAGGCACGGGCGTGTACGCCGACCCGTACATGGGCCAGGGCAGCCTGGCCAGCGTCGTCGCCGGGCGGCTGGCGTACCACTTCGACCTGCGCGGGCCGGCGTTCTCGCTGGACACGGCGTGCTCGTCGACGCTGGTGGCGGTGCACCTCGCGGCCCGCGCGCTGCGGGCGGGCGAGTGCGATTACGCCCTGGCCGGCGGCGGATTCCTGGCGCTGCACCCGTTCCTGTACGTCTACAGCAGCCGCAACGCGCTGCTGTCGCCGACCGACCGCTGCCACACGTTCGACACGAGCGCGGACGGCTACATGATGGGCGAGGGCGGCGGCATGGTGGTGCTGGCCCGCCTGTCGGACGCGCTGCGCGACGGCCACCGCATCCGCGCGGTGATCCGCGGGTCGGCGGTGAACCAGGACGGCCGCAGCAACGGCCTGACCGCCCCCAACCGCGGTGCCCAGGTCGACGTGATCCGCCGGGCCCTGTCCGACGCCGCGGCCGAGCCGGGGGACGTCGACTTCCTGGAGGCACACGGCTCGGGCACGCCGCTGGGCGACGAGATCGAGCTGGGTGCGCTCGGCGACGTGTTCGGCGGGCGGCCGGCCGACCGCCCGCTCACGGTCGGGGCGGTGAAGACCAACATCGGCCACACCCACACCGCGGCGGGCATCGCGGGGCTGATCAAGACGGTGCTGGTGCTGGAAAACGGTGAGGTGCCGCCGAACCTGCACATGGACGACCCGGCCGAGCAGGTGCTGGCTAACTCGGCGGTGACGCCGTCCACGGGGCTGGTACCGCTGCCGGACCGCGGCCGCCCGGCGGTGGCGGGGGTGAGTTCGTTCGGCTGGTCGGGCACGAACGCCCACCTGGTCCTGGAGGCCGCGCCGGCCACGGACCGGGCCGCGGTCGAGGAGGTTGCCGAGCTGCTCCCGGTTTCGGCCGCCTCGGCCGCCGCGCTGAGCGCGCAGCTCACGCGGCTCGGCGGGAGCACGGGTGTGTCCCTGGCCGACCTTGCGCACACCCTGCGCGAAGGCCGGGCCCACCTCGACCACCGGCGGGCCGTCGTGGCCACCAGCCTCGGCGACGCCGTCCGGCAGCTCACCGCCGCCGCCCAGGCCCCCGGCGTCCACCGCAAGCCCGGCGCCCCGAAGATCGCCTTCCTCCTCCCCGGCGTCGGGGACCAGTACCGCGGCCTGGCCACCCAGCTCCACCGGGACGAGCCCGTCTTCGCCGCCGCCGTCGACGCGTGCTGCGCCATCGCCGCCGACCGGTGCGGGGTCGACCTGAAGGGCGCCTTCTTCGCCGAACCGCGCGCCGTCGAGACGTCGTTCTTCGGCGCCGGCCAGGGCGATGACCTCCTCGACCGCGCCGAGGTCGCGCACCCGCTCCTCTTCACCGTCGAGTACGCGCTCGCCCAGCTGCTCGCCGATCGCGGTGTCCGGCCGGACCTGCTCGTCGGTTACAGCCTCGGCGAGTACGTCGCCGCCTGTCTCGCCGGGGTCTTCACCCTCGCCGACGCCCTGCACGTCGTCACCGGGCGGGCGCGGCTGATCGGGCGCGCTCCGGCCGGGCGGATGCTCGCCGTGGCCGCTTCGGCGAGTCAGATCGCCGACGCGCTCTCCCCCATGCGGGTCGACGTCGCCGCGTTGAACGGCCCGCAGATGACCGTCCTCAGTGGATCGCCCGAAGACGTCGAAGCCGCTGCCGCGCACCTGAAAGCCGCCGGGCTCGCCGCCCGCACGCTGCGCTCGGCCCACCCGTTCCACTCCAGCCTGCTGGAGCCCGCCCGCGACGAGCTCGCCGAACTGGTCGCGTCCGTGCCCCGGCAGGCTCCGCGGATCCCGATCGTCTCGAACGCGACCGGCACCGTCCTCACCGACGCCGAAGCCGTCGACCCGCGGTACTGGGCCGGTCACCTCTGCCGCCCGGTGCGGTTCGCCGACGGCGTCCGGCACTGTGCCGGGCAGGACGTCGACGCCTACGTCGAGCTCGGCCCGGGCCAGACGCTCGGCGGCCTGGTCCGCCAGAACCAGACCGGCGCCGCCCGCCCCGCCGTGCTCGGCACCCTGCCCGCGCCCTGGCCCGTCGAGGACCGCCCCGCCGAAGGCATCGCGCTGCTGGAGACGCTCGCCCGGCTGTGGGAGCTCGGCGTCGGCATCACGACCCGGCACCACGGCGGCCGTACCGTCAGCCTGCCCGGCTATCCCTTCCAGCGCACGAAGTTCTGGCCCCAGGCGACCCGCACCCAAGCCGGACCCGCCTCCGAAGCCGGCCGGCTCTACACCCCGGTGTGGCGTCTCGACCCCACCCGTCCCACGGTCACGCCGCAGGGCTCGCTGATCACCACGAACCGCGCACTCGCCACGCTGGCCGCGGAAGCGGGGATGACCGTCGGCACCGACCCGCAAGCACTCCCCCAGCCCCTGCACGTCGTCCACGACGGCGGGTTCGACGACCTCCTCCGGACCGTCCAGGCCCTCGACGGCCACGACGTCCGGCTGCTCACCGTCACCACCGGCGCGGCCGAGATCACCGGCGGCGACCTGACCGGCCCGGACGCCGCCGCGGTGCACGGGCTCGGCCGTGGCGTCCGGGCCGAGTACCCGGGCCTGCGGTGGCGCGGGGTCGATGTCGAACCCGGCACCCCGGCCGAGTGCCTCCTCGACGAGCTGGCCCGCCCCTGGACCGACGATGCCGCCGGGGAACCGGTGCTCGCCGGCTGGCGGGGCGGCCGCCGCCGTCTGCAGGAGTACACCGAGATCACGCTCGGCGACGGCACGCCGGACTGGGGCGGCACGCACGTGGTCACCGGCGGCACCCGCGGGCTCGGCATGATCGTGGCGAAGCACCTCGTCGGCCACGGCGCCCGCCGGCTCGCCCTGATCAGCCGCACCGGCGACGCCGACGCCGCCGACCTCGCGGCGCTGGAGCCCGCCGAGGTGCTGGTGCTCAAGGCCGACACCGGCGTCCCGGAACAGCTGGCCGAAGCCCTGGTGGAGGCCAAGCTGCGGTTCGGCGAGCTCGACTCGATCGTGCACGCCGCCGGCCTGCCGGGCGGCGGGCTCACGCAGCGCCGCACCGCCGAGGACCTGCACCGCACGCTCGCCCCGAAGGTCCACGCGGTCCGCCCGCTCCTGGCCGCCCGGCCCCGGCGCCTGGTCCTGTTCTCCTCGATCGTCACGGTCGTCGGCGGGATCGGCGAAGCCGACTACTGCGCGGCCAACAGCGTCCTCGACGCCCACGGCGCCGCACTGTCCACTGAGGACACCCAGGTGGTGACCGTCGCCTGGGGGCACTGGCAGCACGACTCCTGGGCCGACGAGGCCACCGGGGAAGCCCGCCTCGCCTACCGCCGCCGCTACGGCTTCAGCGCCGAAGCCGGCTGCGCGGTGCTCGACCAGCTCGCCGGCCACGGTTTCCGCGGCACGGTCGTCGCGCTGCGCCAGGACCTGCCGTCGGCTCGCCGCGAGCTGGCCGAGCTCAACGACCTCGGCGGGCTCCTGGACGCCGCGCCGACGCCGAAAACACGCTATCCGCGGCCACCGCTGCGGACCGAGTACGCCGCCCCGCGCGGCGAGCTCGAGACCGACATCGCCGGCGTCTGGGGCGAGTTCCTGGGCATCGACGCGGTGGGCGTGCACGACCCGTTCTTCGACCTCGGCGGCAACTCACTGGTCGGCATGGCCATGGTGGCGGCGCTGGAGAAGCGCCTCGGCTTGCCGATCGCCCCCGCCGTCCTCTTCGGCCACCCCACCGTGGCCGCGTTCGCCGCCGCACTGACCGACACCGACTCGCCCGCCCCGCGGGCGGCGACCACCGGATCCGCGCGGGGCCGGCGCCGCCGCCTGGCCGGCACCCGGAAATGAGGGACACCGTGACCGACACCAGCATCTCGCCCGCGGACATCGCCGTCGTCGGCATGGCCGGCCGCTTCCCGGGCGCCGACGACGTCGGCGCGCTCTGGGAGACCATCCGCGCCGGCCGCTCCGGCATCACCCGCTTCACCGACGAAGAGCTCCTGGCCGCGGGCGTCCCCGCCGACCGGCTCGGCGACCCGGCCTACGTCAAGGCGGGCGCGGTCGTGCGCGGGGTCGAGGACTTCGACGCGGGCTTCTTCGGGATCAACCCGAAGGAAGCCCAGATCCTCGACCCGCAGCACCGGCTCTTCCTGGAGCACAGCCAGCACGCCCTGGAGGACGCGGCCTGCGACCCGGCGCGCTTCGACGGCGCGATCGGCGTGTTCGCCGGCTGCGCGTGGAGCACCTACCTGACCCACAACCTCACCCCGGCGAACGCGGCCGGCGAGATGGGCGAGATCGCCATCGCCCTCGGCAACGACAAGGACACGCTGGCCACCCGGGTTTCGCACACGCTCGGCCTGTCGGGACCCGCGTTCAGCATCCAGAGCGCCTGCTCGACGTCGCTGGTCGCGGTGTGCGTCGCGGCGAGCAGCCTGGCGAACTTCGAATGCGACGTCGCCCTCGCGGGCGGCGTGTCGATCGGGGTGCCGCACCGCGTCGGCTACCTCTACCAGCAGGGCGGCATCGCACCGCCGGACGGCGAGTGCCGCGCGTTCGACGCCGCGGGCCTGGGCGCCCCGCTCGGCGGCGGCGTCGGCGTGGTCGCGCTGCGCCGTCTCGAGGACGCGCTCGCCGACGGCGACCGGGTGTACGCGGTGCTGCGCGGCTGGGCGGTCAACAACGACGCCGGCCGCAAGGTCGGCTTCACCGCCCCCGGTGTCGAAGGCCAGGCCACGGTGATCGCCGAGGCGCTGGCCGCGGCCGGGCTGGAGCCGTCCGACATCGGGTACGTCGAGGCCCACGGGACCGGCACCGCCCTGGGGGACGCGGCCGAGATCGCCGCGCTGCAGCAGGTCTTCGCGGGCCAGTCGCTGCGGATCGGCTCGGTGAAGACGAACGTCGGGCACCTCGACCGCGCCGCCGGCGTGACCAACCTGATCAAGGCGGCCCTGTCCCTGCACCACGAGGAGATCCCGCCGACGCGCAACCTCGGCACGCCGAACCCGCAGCTCACCGCGGGTGACGCCGAGCTGACCGTGGTCACCGGGCGCACGCCGTGGCCGCGCACGGACACCCCGCGCCGGGCCGGCGTCAGCGCGTTCGGCATCGGCGGCACGAACGCCCACGTCGTGCTGGAGGAAGCGCCGCTGCCTGCTCCGACCACGGCGACCGGCCCGGAGCTGCTCGTGTGGTCGGCCCGCTCGGCCGCCGCCGCGGACGCGGCCACCGCCAACCTCGCCGCCCACCTGGCGACGTCCGGCGACGCGCTCGCCGACGTCGCCCACACCCTCCAAAGTGGACGCACGACGTTCGGGCACCGGCGGATGCTGGTGGCCGGTTCGCCGTCCGAAGCGGCGCAGGCGCTCCGCGAAGGAGCCGTGTCGGCCTCGAGCGACGCCGGGACCGGCCGCCGCGTCGGGTTCCTCATCGCGGGCACCGGCGAGCAGTACCCGGGCCTGGCCGCGGAGCTGTACGCGACGGCGCCGGTGTTCCGGGCCGAGCTGGACCGCTGCCGCGCGCTGCTGGATTCGCCCGTGCTGGACGAGATGCTCGGCTCACGCGAAGGCTCCGGCGGGCTGGCCGCGTTGCTCGGCCGCACCGAGGGCGGGTCGCGGGCGGGCGACCGCACGGAGGTGTTGCACCCGGCGCTGTTCGCCGTCGAGTACGCGCTGGCGCAGCTGGTGCGCTCGTGGGGCGTCTCACCGAGCGTCCTGGTCGGGTACAGCCTCGGGGAGTACGTGGCCGCGAGCCTGGCGGGGGTGCTCTCGCTGGAGGACGCCCTCGCGCTGGTGGCGCACCGCGCGCAGCTGATCGCCGCGCTGCCCGGCGGGGCGATGGCCGCCGTGCCGCTGCCGGCCGACGACGTGCGGGCCCGGATCGCCGGCCTGGACCTCGACATCGCGGCGGTGAACGGGCCGCAGCTGACCGTCGTGTCCGGGACGTCCGAGGCCATCGCCGCCTTGCGGGAGTCGCTGGGTGAGGTGCCGTGCCGGCCCCTGGCCACCACGCACGCCTTCCACTCCCGGCAGCTCGCCTCGTTGCGCGACGAGCTGACCGCGTGGGTCGCGGCCCACGTGACGCTGTCCGCGCCCACGATCCCGTACATCTCCAACGTGACCGGCGAGCTGGTCACCGAGGCACCCGAACCGGGGTACTGGGCCGAGCACATGTGCGCGCCGGTCCGGTTCGACGACGCACTGGCGACGCTGCTGGCCGACGAGGACACGGTGCTCCTGGAGCTCGGCCCGGGCCGCTCGCTGGGCGCGATGGTGCGCGGGCACCGGGCGTGCGACCCGTCGCGCTGGGCGTCGGTGATCCCGACGCTGCCGGGCGCGGACGACCCGGCGTCGGCTTCGGTCGCGCTGGCCGAAGCGGCCGGCCGGCTGTGGCTGGCCGGGGTGGACCTCGACTGGACGGGTGTCCGCGGCGGCCGCGAGGCCCGGCGGGTCGGGTTGCCGGGGTACCCGTTCCAGCGGTCGCGGTACTGGATCGACGCGCCGGGGACGGTCACGCCCACGGTGCCGCAGCTCACCGCGGAGCCGGACGAGCACGTGCAGCTGCTGACGCCGTCGTGGCGGCCGCAGCCCGCCGCCGACGCCGGGACCACCGGCCGGGTGGCGATCCGGCCGGACACCGGCGGGGTGGCCGCGGCGCTGAGCGCGCTGCTCGGGACCGTCGTCGAGCCCGCCGAGGCGGACACGATCGTCGACCTGTCGGTGCTGGACCTCGACGACGACGTGGCCGCGGTGCACGCGGTGTCCCGCACCCTCGCGGCGGCGGCGGGTGACGGGTCACGCGCGGTCCGGGTCCTCGTCGCCACCCGCGCGGGCCAGGCGACGGGATCCGGCCGGGTGCGGCCCGCCCAGGCGGCCGTGGCCGTCCTCCCGGTCGTCGCCAACCAGGAACACCTCAACCTCGACGCCGGGACCGTCGACCTCGACGCGGCCCACACCGCCGCCGAAGCCGCCGCCGTGCTCGCCGCCGAACTGCGGGCGCCCGGCGCACCCCTGGTCGCCTACCGGGGCGACCAGCGGCTCGTTCCCGGCTACCGGCCCGCCGAACCCGCCGCGGCACCCGCCGTCCGGGACGGCGGCAGCTACCTCATCACCGGCGGCCTCGGCGGGGTCGGGCTCACCGTCGCCGAGCACCTCGCCACCCGTGGCGCGCGCCGGCTGGTCCTCGCCAGCCGCAGCGGGGGTACCGACGCCGCGGTGGCCCGGCTGCGGGCCCTCGGTGCCGAGGTGCACACCCCTCGCGTGGACGTCAGCGACCCGGCCGCGCTCACGGCTCTGCTCACCGAGAAGTTCGACGGCATCGTCCACGCCGCCGCGGACTCCGATCCCGCCGGGTTCCGTCCTCTGTCCGAACTGGACGAACCGGTGATCGCCCGGCACTTCGCCGCCAAGGTCGGCGGGGCCCGGGTGCTCGCCGCGGCCCTCGACGCGCTGCCGGAGGCAGACCGTCCCGAGTGGACACTCCTCTTCTCCTCCACCTCGGCCCTGCTCGGCGGGGTCACCTTCGGCAGCTACGCCGCCGCCAACGCCGCGCTCCTCGCCGAGGCCCACGGCCGGCCCGGCTGGGTCGCCGCCGCCTGGGACACCTGGCCCGGCACCCTGGAACGGCTCGACGCCCGGCTCGGCGCGTCCATGGCCAAGCACGCCATGACCCGCGCCCAGGCGCTGACCGCGTTCGACCGGCTCACCGCGCACGCCGGGCCGGCCGTGATCGTCGCCGCCGGCGGGCTCGACGAGCGGCTCCCCGGCGCGGTGAAGCCGGCCCGGGCCACCACCGCCGACCGGTTCCCGCGGCCCGACCTGCCCCAGCCCTACACCCCGCCGATGACCGCCACCGAACGCGGGCTCGCCGAAGTCTGGTCGGCCGTGCTGGGCGTCGAGCCGGTCGGCACCCGGGACAACTTCTTCGACCTCAACGGCAACTCCCTGCTCGCCCTGCAGATGCTCGCCCTGGTCAAGGACCGCTTCGGCGTCGCCATCCCCACCGTCACGCTCTTCGAACTGCCCACCGTCCAGGCCCTCGCCGCCACCCTCGACGACCAGGCACCGGCACCGGTCACCGCCTCGCCGGTCCGGGAGGCCGATCCCGACGACGACGAGCTCGACCGGCACATCGCCATCGTCGGCATGGCCGGCCGGTTCCCCGGCGCGGGCACGATCGACGAGTTCTGGCGCAACCTCTGCGACGGCGTCGAGTCGATCACCTTCTTCACCCCCGACGAGCTCATCGCCGCCGGGGTCGACCCGGCGCAGGTCCGCGACCCGGCCTACGTGCCGGCGCGGCCGGTGCTCGACGACGTCACCGGGTTCGACGCCGCCTTCTTCGGCCTCAGCCCGCGCATGGCCGCCCTCACCGACCCCCAGCAGCGCCTCTTCCTCGAGGTCTGCTGGGAAGCCCTGGAGGGGGCCGGGTACGCGCGGCCCGGCGAACGCGGCCGGGTCGGCGTCTTCGGCGGCTGCAACCTCTCGACGTACCTGCTCGGCATCGCCGGCCAGTTCACCTCCGACGCCGACGCCAGCATCTACGAGCTGGTGATGGGCAACGACAAGGACGCGCTCACCACCACCGTGTCCTACCTGTTCGACCTGCGCGGCCCGAGCATGGCGGTCCAGACGTTCTGCTCGACGTCGCTGGTCGCGGTGCACACCGCGATGCGCAGCCTGCGGGCCGGCGACTGCGAGATGGCCCTCGCGGGCGGCGTCTCGGTCCGCGTGCCGGACCGGATCGGGCACCTGCACTCCCCCGGCGGCCAGGAGTCGCCGGACGGGCACGTCCGCACCTTCGACGCCCAGGCGCACGGGAGCATGTTCGGCGACGGCGCCACCGTCGTCGTCCTCAAGAAGCTCGGCGCGGCCCTGCGCGACGGCGACCACATCTGGTCGGTGATCCGCGGCTCGGCGATGAACAACGACGGCGCCCTCAAGGTCGGCTACACCGCTCCCAGCGTGAGCGGGCAGTCGCGGGTGATCGCCGACGCCATGGCCGACGCACGGGTCGCCGCCGAGGACGTCGGGTACGTCGAGGCGCACGGGACCGCGACCGAGCTGGGCGACCCGATCGAGGTCGCCGCGCTGACCCGGGCGTTCGGGGACACCGCCGAGAAGCAGTACTGCGCCCTCGGCTCGGTGAAGCCGAACGTCGGGCACCTCGACCGCGCCGCGGGCACGGCCGGGCTGATCAAGGCGTCGCTGGTCGTCCGCGAGGGCCTGATCCCGCCGACGCTGCACTACACCGCGCCGAACCCGGAGATCGACTTCGCGCACAGCCCGTTCCGGGTGGCGGCCGAGCTCGCGCCGTGGAACACCGGCGGCGGCCGTCCCCGGATCGCCGGGCTCAACTCGCTGGGCATGGGAGGCACCAACGTGCACGTCGTCGTCGAACAGCCGCCCGACCGGCCCGCACTCCCGCCGGGTGACCCGGACACCGAGCGCCGCTACCAGGTGCTGCCGGTCTCGGCCCGCACCGCCGACGCGGCCGACACGGCGGCCCGCCGGCTCGGCGAGCACCTCGCCGGCACGCCGGACGCGCGGCTCGCCGACGTGGCCTTCACGCTCCAGGAGGGCCGCAAGACGTTCGAGCACCGGCGGGCCGCGGTCGCGTCCGATGTGGACAGTGCGGTCACCGCGCTGGGCACGCCCGCGACCCGCGTCGAGCCGGTCCAGGACCGGCCGGTGGCGTTCCTCTTCGCCGGCGTCGGCGAGCAGTACCCCGGCCTGGTGGGCGAGCTGTACCGCCGCGAGCCGGTGTTCCGCGCCCACCTCGACGAGTGCCTGACCCACCTCGACGCCGACGGCGACCTCGTCACCGGCACCCGCGGCGGCGGCCCGAGCCTGGCCGCGCTGCTGGGCCGCACCGGCGACGAAGACCCCCGCGCCGCCCGGCTGCAGCGGACCGAACTCGCGCAGCCGCTGCTGTTCGCTGTGGACTACGCCCTGGCCCGGACGCTGGTGGACTGGGGACTGAAGCCGTCCGCGATGCTCGGCTACAGCCTCGGCGAGTACGTCGCCGCCTGCCTGGCCGGGGTGCTGTCCCTGCCGGACGCCCTGGCAC
Organism: Amycolatopsis sp. NPDC003731; assembly: GCF_053586895.1. Classification (NCBI taxonomy): domain Bacteria; kingdom Bacillati; phylum Actinomycetota; class Actinomycetes; order Pseudonocardiales; family Pseudonocardiaceae; genus Amycolatopsis; species Amycolatopsis sp. NPDC003731. The sequence continues at coordinate 44,169 of NZ_JBSFNC010000052.1, forward strand.
TGGTCGCCAAGCGCGCGGAGCTCATCGCCACCCTGCCCGGCGGGGCGATGGCGGCCGTGCCGCTGTCGCTCACCGAGCTCGAGACGCGGTTCGACCTGACGAGCCTCGACATCGCCGCGGTGAACGGCCCGGAGCTGGTCGTGGTGGCGGGGGAGACCACGGCGGTCGAGCGGCTCGCGCAGGACCTGCGGGCCGCGGACGTCCCGTGCCGGCCGCTGCGCACCAGCCACGCGTTCCACTCGCGGATGCTGACGCCGGCCGCGGCCGAGCTGACCGCGTGGATCGCCGGGAACGTCACGCTCAACGCGCCCGAGCTGCCCTACCTGTCCAACGTCACCGGGGAGCGCGCCACCGCCGAGCTGGTCACCGACCCCGGGTACTGGGCGCGGCACATGTGCGAGACCGTGCGGTTCGCCGACGCGGCCACCGAGCTGCTGGCCGACGAGCACGTGGCCGTCGTCGAGATCGGCCCCGGGCCGTCCCTCGGTGCCCTGCTGCGCGGACTCAGCCCGGCGACGCGCTGGCCGCTGATCACCGCCACGCTGCCCGCCGCGGACGACCCGCGCCCGGCCGACGAGGTGCTCACCGACGGCCTGGCCCGGCTCTGGCTGCTCGGCGCGAACCTCGACTGGTCGGCCTACCACGGCCGGGGCACGGCGACGCCCGTCTACCGCGGCACCGCCCCCGGCCGCGTGCCGCTGCCGACCTACCCCTTCCAGCGCCAGCGCTACTGGATCGAGGCGAAGCCGGCCACCGGGACGGCCCGGGTCGAGACGCCCGCGGAGGGCCCCCTGGAGGAGTTCGACCGGATCCCGCTGCTGCCGGAGGAGCAGTGGATCAACCTGCCCACCTGGCGCCAGACCTCGGCCGCGCCCGTCGCGCCGCAGCCCGCGTCCTGGCTGGTGTTCGCCCGTCCCGGCCTCGCCGAGGACGTCCTCGACGGGATCCGCCGCACCGGCGACCCGGTGACCGTGGTCCGGCCGGGCGCGGGGTACCGGCCGGGCCCGGACGCCACCGTCCGCCCCGGCGACGTCGACGACCTGCTGAGCCTGCTGCGCGACCTCAAGCGCGGCGGCACCTGCCTGGACCGGGTCGTCCACCTGTGGAACCTCGACGACGACTCCCTGCTGCTCGGCCTGCACACCCTCGTGGCGCTGGCCCGCGCGGCCGGCGAGCTGGGCCTCGGCGGCTGGACCCTGGACCTGGCCGCCACCGGCACCCAGCGCGTCCTGCACAACGGCGAGCTCCGCCCCGACGCGGCCACGCTCACCGGGCCGAACCTGGTGATCCCGATGGAGTACCCGGGTGTGCAGACGCGGCTGATCGACGTCGACGCGGCCGCCGGTGCCGCCGCCGTGGTCGCCGAGCTGCACCGCCCGGCGCCGGGCCGCACGGTCGCGCTGCGCGGCTCGCGGCGCTGGCTGCCCGGCTACGAGGTCCTGGCGCCGCAGCCGATCGAGCAGGCGGCGGACGTCCTGCGCGAGCACGGCGTCTACCTGATCACCGGCGGCCTCGGCGGGATCGGGCTGGCCATGGCCGAGCGGCTGGCCCGCGACAGCCACGCCAAACTCGTCCTGTTCGGCCGCCGCGGCCTGCCGCCGCGCGAACGCTGGGCCGGGATCGCCGACGGCACCGACGAAATGCCCGGCACGATCCGCGACCGCGTCGACCGCGTCCGCGAAATCGAGGCGCTCGGCGGTGAAGTGGTGGTCGTCGAAGGCGACGTCGCCGAAGAGACCGACGTCCGGCGCGCGGTCGCCGTGGCCATCGAGCGGTTCGGGGCGCTGCACGGCATCCTGCACACCGCGGGCGTGCCCGGCACCGGTCTGATGCAGTTCAAGCAGCCGGGTGACGCCGACCAGGTCCTCGCCCCGAAGCTGCCCGGCTCCCGGGCCCTCAGCGCGGCCACCGACGGCCTGGACCTCGACTTCGTCGCGCTGTTCTCCTCCATCACCTCGGTCACCGGCGGTGGCCCCGGCCAGGTCGACTACTGCGCCGGCAACGCCTGGCTCGACGCCTACGCCGCCTCGCACGGCGGCCGCACGGTGTCGATCTCGTGGGGCGAGTGGACCTGGAACGCCTGGGACGAAGGGCTTTCCGGGTACGAGGAGGACATCCAGACCTACTTCCGCGAGCACCGCGCCAAGTTCGGCATCGACTTCGAACAGGGCTGGCGCACGCTGCTGCGGGCACTGGCCTCGGGCGAACCGCACGTCGTCGTGTCCACCCAGGACCTCGACGCGGTGACCGCCGTGGCGGCGCGGTTCAGCGTCGACGCCGTCACCTCGGCCGCCCACGGCGGCTCGACGGCCGACCGCCACCCGCGGCCGGAGCTCGTCACGCCGTTCCAGGAGCCCGAGGGCGACGCCGAGCGCGCAGTGGCCGAGGCGTGGTGCGAGGCACTGCGCCTGGACCGGGTCGGCGCGGCCGACAACTTCTTCGAGCTCGGCGGCACGTCCCTGCTCGGCATCTCGCTGCTGGCGGGGCTGCGCACCGCCTTCCCGGACGCGGAACTGCCGCCGCACATCATCCACGAGGCCCCTACCGTCGCCGCGCTCGCGAAGATCGCCGCCGGCGGCCCGGAGACCCCCGAACCCGCACCCGACACCCAGGCGCAGGGACAGCTGCGCCGCTCCGGCATCAAAGCCGCGGCCGCCCGACGGCGCCGGGCCTGAACGACAACCTCCGCACAGCAGAAAGGGAACAGTCATGGCAGTCACGGGAGTGGTGGGCGCCGGCGTCATGGGCATCGGCGTCGCCCAGGACTTCGCCGCCGCCGGCCACGAGGTCGTGCTGGTCGACAAGGACGAGCGGATCCTCGAGGAGGCCCGCGCCGCGATCACGCGCAACTGCCGGCTCAGCCGGCTCATGGGCGGACCCGCGCTCGACGCGGACGAGATCCTCGCCCGGATCACCACCGCGGTCGGCCTGGCCGCGCTGGACAAGACCGAAATCCTGGTCGAGAACGTCACCGAGGACTGGGACATCAAGGCCGCCGTGCACGCCGAGCTCGACGAGGTCTGCGGCCCGGGCACGGTGATCATCGCCAACACCTCGGCGGTCCCGATCACCCGGATCGCCTCGGTCGGCAAGAACCCGGGCCGCGTCATCGGCGTCCACTTCATGAACCCGGTGCCGCAGAAGCCGGTCGTCGAGCTGATCCCCGGCTTCCACACCACGCCGGAGACCATCCTGCGCACCCGCGAGCTGCTCACCAGCATCGGCAAGCGCTGGGTCGACGTGAAGGACGCGTCGGGCTTCGTGTCCAACCGCGTGCTCATGCTCACCGTCAACGAGGCCGCCTACCTGGTGCACGAGGGCGTCGCCACCGCCGAGTCGGTCGACGAGGTGTTCCGCGGCTGCTTCGGCCACCCGATGGGCCCGCTGGAAACGGCCGACCTGATCGGCGTCGACACGATCCTCTACAGCGTCGAGGTGCTCTACGAGCACTACGCCGACTCGAAGTACCGCCCCTGCCCGCTGCTCAAGCAGATGACCGACGCCGGCCTGCACGGCCGCAAGTCCGGCCGCGGCTTCTACACCTACAGCTGAATCCCGTCACTCAGAAGGAGAACAGAGCCATGTCCGAGACCACCGGCGACATCCTCGCCTTCATCACCGGCCGCTTCCCCCAGGCCGAGATCACCGCGACCGAGGACATCTTCTCCCTCGGCTACATCAACTCCCTGTTCGCCATGGAGCTGGTGATGCACCTGGAGAAGACCTTCGCCGTCACCATCCCCAACGAGGAACTGCGGATCGACAACTTCCGCACCGCGGCGGCGATGACCGAGCTGGTCGGCCGCCTCCGCCCGGCCGCGACGGTGGGCTGACCCGTGCCGGAGGTACTCACCGCGGTCCGCGCGCCCGGCCGCGAGGCCGCGCGGGCCTTCGTGGACGAGCACGTCGTCCCCTTCGCCGACGTGTGGGACAAGGCCGGGCGGATCCCCGAGGACGTCCTGGACAAGATCGCCGAGGCCGGGTTGTGGGCGCCGTTCCTGCCGCCCGAACTCGGCGGCTGCGGCCTCGACATGGTCACCCTCGGGGAGATCCACGAAGAGGTCGGCCGCGGCTGCTCGTCGGTCCGCAGCCTGCTGACCGTGCACACCATGCTCTCCTGGGCGTTGCTGCGCTTCGGCACCGAGGCGCAGCAGCACCGGTGGGGGCCGGAGCTGGCGAGCGGGCGCGTCCTCGGCGCGTTCTGCCTGTCCGAGCCCGGCGCGGGCAGCGACACGGCCGCGATCACCACGACCGCCACCCCCGACGGCGACGGCTGGCGGCTCGACGGCCTCAAGAAGTGGACCACCAACGGCCGGCGCGCGGACCTGTTCCTCGTCTTCGCGAAGGGCCCGGCCAGCACGATCGCGCTGCTCGTGCCGCGCGACGCGCCCGGTGTCACGGTCACCCCGATCGACGACATCCTCGGGACGCGCTCGTCGATGCTGGCGTCCATTTCCTTCGACGGCGTCCGGCTGGGTGCCGACGCGCTGCTCGGGCCGAGCGGGTTCGCCTCCGGCATGGTCCTCACCGGCACGCTCGACCTCGGCCGCTACAGCGTCGCGGCCGGGTCGGTGGGCATCATCCAGGCGTGCGCTGACGCGTGCGCGGACTACACGAGCAAGCGGACGGTCGGCGGCACGCCGTTGAAGGACCTGCCGCTGATCCAGGCGAAGCTGTCGGACATGGTCACCGACGTCCGCGCGGCCCGGCTCCTGCTGGCCGAGGCCGGCCGGCTCAAGGACCGCGGCGACTCGGCGACGATCATGGCCACCTGGGTGGCGAAGTACTTCGCGTCGGTCGCGGCCGCGAAACACGCGTCGGAGGCCGTGCAGGTGCACGGCGCCAACGGCTGCAGCACGGACTACCCCGTCGCCCGGTTCTACCGGGACTCGAAGGTCATGGAGATCATCGAGGGCAGCACCGAGATCCAGCGGATGACCATCGCCGCCGAGGCCTACCGGAAGCAGGTACCGTGACCAGTCTCCTCTCCCCGGCACCCGCCAAGCCGGTGCAGGGCAAGATCAAGTGCGTGGTGTGGGACCTCGACAACACCGTCTGGGACGGGGTTCTGCTCGAGGACGGCGACGTCCGGCTGCGCCCGTGGGTGGTCGAGCACGTCAAGCGCCTCGACGCGATGGGCGTGCTGCACTCGGTCGCCAGCAAGAACGACCACGAAGCCGCGATGGCGAAGCTGCGCGAGTTCGGCCTCGACGAGTACTTCCTGTTCCCGCGCATCTCGTGGAACGCGAAGTCGGTGTCGATCGGCCAGATCGCGCAGAAGCTCAACCTCGGCCTCGACGCGTTCGCGTTCGTCGACGACCAGGAGTTCGAGCGCGCCGAGGTCGCCTTCGCGCTGCCGCAGGTGACCACAGTGGACATCCTGGAGGCCGACGAGGTGTTGCGGCGGCCGGAGTTCGCGCCGCGGTTCGTCACCGACGAGTCGGCGCAGCGGCGCGGGATGTACTTCAGCCAGCTCGCCCGCGACGACGTCGAGGCGGACTTCGCCGGCACCGGCGAGGACTTCCTGGCCAGCCTGGACCTGCGGTTCACCATCGCGCCGGCCAAGCGGGAGGACCTGCAGCGGGCGGAGGAGCTGACCGTCCGCACCAATCAGCTCAACTCGACCGGGCGGACGTACTCCTACGACGAGCTGGACGCGCTGCGCTCGTCGGACGACCACGTGCTGCTCGTCGCGTCGCTGACCGACAAGTTCGGCTCCTACGGCAAGATCGGCCTGGCGCTGCTGGAGAAGGGATCGCCGGACTGGCGGCTCAACATGATGCTGATGTCGTGCCGCGTGATGTCGCGCGGCGTCGGCACGGTGCTGCTGGGCCACGTGATGGGCCTGGCCCGCGCGGCGGGTGCCGGGCTGCGCGCGGACTTCGTCGAGACCGGCCGCAACCGGATGATGCAGATCACCTACGCGTTCAGCGGGTTCCGCGAGGTCTCGCGGGAGGGCTCGCACGTGGTGCTGGCGGCGGATCTGGACGCGATCCAGGAGCCGCCCGGGTACGTGACGCTCGAGGTGGAGTCGTGACGACGGCGGTGGCGAGCCGCTGGCTGCCGTTCCCCGTGACCGCGGGGAACGTGCGGCTGTACTGCCTGCCGCACGCGGGCGGCTCGGCGTCGGCGTTCCGCGCGTGGATCGGCCGGCTGCCCGGGGTGACGGTGTGCCCGGTCCAGCCGCCGGGCCGTGAGACGCGCCAGCGGGACACACCGCACACGTCGATGTCCTCGTACGTCGCCGATCTGGCGGACTTCGTGCTCTCGGACGACTCCCCGTACGCGGTCTATGGCCACAGCCTGGGCGCGCTGGTCGGGTTCGAGCTGGTGCGGGAGATTTCCCGCCGCGGCGCGGCCCTCCCGGTGCACCTGGTGGTGTCGGGCTGCCCGGCTCCGCAGTGGCTGACCCCGGACGACCCGATCGTGGCGGGCATGGGCGACGCGGAGATCGTGTCGCTGCTGCGCACGCTGGGCGGGACGCCGGAGGTGTTCCTGAACGACCCGCGCGTGCTGCGGCTCATCCTGCCGCCGATCCGCGCGGACCTGACGGTGAAGAACACGTACGGCTACGTGTCCGGACCGCCGCTGGAGGTCCCGGTGACGGCCCTGGCGAGCACGGCCGACGTCCGCGCGAGCGTGGAGTCGGTGCTGGCGTGGCGGGAGCAGACGGTCCGCCCGTTCCGCGGCCACGTCCTGGAGGGCGGCCACTTCGCGGTGCTGGAGCAGGAAGAGGTGACCTTGGCCCGCTTGGCGGCCGCCCTGCGACCCTACGCCTAACTGCCACATCATTGGTGCACTTGGACGTAGGGTCTCCGAACGTGATGGGTCCGCCGCCAATACCCCTGGCGGCGGGCCCATCACCCATGCCCGAAACCGCACCTTCGCGAGGCTGGACCGTGACCTTTCGCTGGCAAGGTCCACGATCGTGAAGAAGGTCGGGGGAATTCTCGCGGTGTCCTTGGTCGTGCTGGTGGCTTGCGACCCAGCGCCCATGACGCCCGATGAGCCGCTCGACGCGCTCGGTTTCGTCGCGCGCACCGACGCCATCCAGCTCCCGGTAGTGGACCGCGCCGTCTACGACGGACCGAGCACGCTGGTGCCGGACGGCGCCTGCGTGCTCGGCTTCACCGCCTATTCGTGGGCCACCAGCAGCCGCGTGGCGTCGACCTGGGTGGGCAAGGAGGACTGCACTCGGCTCGTGCTCGACCGGACGCCGGAACAGGCAGCCACCGGCTTCACCGCCACCGCCGCCGTACCCGGGCCGGACGGCTCCGTGATCGGGCTCGGCCCGGCGTTCTCACGGCGGGACCGCTCCGGCGCCGTCGTTCCGCTTTTCCAGCCGGAGTCCGACCGGCGGGCGGTGGCGCTGGCCCGCGCGGGCCGGAACCTGGTCGGCGTCGGTACGGGGCAACCTTCCGGCAGGCCCCAACCGGTCGCGTGGGTGTCCGGTGACGAGGGCCGCACCGCGCACGAGATCACGCTGCCGACGGACCTGCCGGGCTACTGGGAGCCGAGGGCAATCGCGGCCGAGGGCGACCGGGTCCTCGTGGCCGGCTCCGCCGGTACGGCCGCACGGGTGTGGTCCTCCGGGGACGCGGGGGAAACGTGGACGGTGTCGGACGTCCCGGTGCGAGGGAGCGAACTCGTCGTCACCACGGTACTGCGTACCGGCGGGAAGTGGCTGCTGGCCGGGATTTCCGCGGCCGGCCCGCTGGTCGTGACCGGCGAACCCGGCGACTGGCAGCTCGAAGCTCCCACGGCGCTGGGTGACGGCCGGATCAGCGGCGGGACCGTCGACGCAGCAGGCAAGCCGGTGCTGATCGGAGAACGCTCCGAAAAGAGCTGGGCCGGGTCGAGCCGATCCTGCTCGATCGTCTGGACGCTCGATGCCGGTGGCTGGCAGCGGGGCGAACTCGGGTGCCCACCGGATCCGGTCAGCGCCGCCGCGCGCCTCGCGGACGGCCGGGTACTCCTGGCGGGCAGCCGCACCCTCTGGATCCGTCCCTGACACCCGTGCCCGGGTCAGCCACGGGTTTCGGCGATCCGGGCGGCGAGCAACCGGACCGTCGGCAGCTCGACGACCGCCGTCGCGGGGAGGTTCCAGTGGGCCGCGATGCGGACCGCTCCGGCCGAGCGGCCGCCCAGGTCGAAGAAATTGTCGTCCGCGCCGACCTCCTCGTAGCCCAGTGCCGCCGCCCAGCGCGCCGCCACCTCCTGCTCGAGGCCCGGCTCCGGCTCCACGAACGGCGTCCCCAGGTCCGGCCGCGGCCGGGCCGCACCCGGGAGGCGAACGGACTCGGCGGGGGCGACCGGGCGGGCGAGCGGCACCCCGGAGAGCACGACCTCGGTCAGGTGGTCGGCGGCCGCCACCGCCGCCAGGACCGCCGAGCCGGGGTCCGAAGTGGACACCACCGTCGTCCACCGCCCGCGGCCGGCGAGCCGGGCCACCCGCGCTTCCGCGGCCAGGACGCGGCCGGCCGGATCCGGCCGGACCAGCAGGATTCCCCGCCGTCCGCCCAGGTCCGGCACGTCGTGGTGCACCTCGGCTTCGGCGTGCCCGGCCGGCTCCCACGGCTCGTGGTGCGGCCGCCACGATTGGTCGCCGCGCACCGCCAGCGGGGAATCCGCGTGCAGCACCGCCGCCAGCACCTGGTCCAGGTCGGCGTCCGGCCCCACGTCCACGTGCCGCGGCGTCAACGCCGTGAGACCCGCCTGCGAAGGCGTGGTCAAGTCGGCCCCCAGGACACCCACGGCGCCGGAGGTGAGCGTCACCATCCCCGGCCACAACCCGGCCGCCACCTCGATCTCCCCCGGTGAGCCGCCCAGGGCGAAGCCGTGCACGACCGTCCGCGGGACGACGACCAGCGACCGCAGCAGCGCCGGCAGGTCGCCCGGGCCCACGACGAAGTCACCGGTGTCCAGGAACGCGAACCCGGAACCGGGCCGCACGGTGGTCACCTCGGACCCCGCCAGGGTGATGCGGGCGGCCAGGGCCTCGCCGACCGGATCACCGGCGAACACCAGCCACGGCCCCGCCGCCCGCACCCGGCTCTCCAAGCCGGCCAGGGGCTGCGGGTCGAGCCGCCACGACGGCACGTACGCCCCCGGACGCGGTCCCTCGGCCGCCTCGACCCAGAAACGCTTGCGCTGGAACGGGTACGGCGGCAACTCCACCCGCCGCCCCTCGCCGCGGTGCAGGGCCGCCCAATCGACCGTGCAGCCCGCGAGCCACAGCCGGGCCACCACCGTGAGCAGCTCCGCGGCCGACCACCCGCTCTCGACGGCGACCGTCTCCGAGGCGCCCTCGTCCAGCCGGATGCCCAGCCGGGTCAGGCCGGCGGTCAACGCCGACAGCGCGCCCTCGCGCGTGGCCGCCGGCGCGGGGACCTCGGCCCCGGCCAGCAGGCGGTGGGCCGCGTCGGCCGTCGGCGCCCAGCCGGAGCCGGTGCCCGCGACCAGCCGGAACCGCGGGTCACGGCGACGCGTCTCGCCGTCGATCCACCGTTCGGGATCGGCCAGCGCCGCCACCGCGTCCGGCAGGTCCTGGACCACCACCGCCCGCCGCAGCGCGAAGTGGCCGCGCGACACCTGCAGCGTGAAAGCGACGTCGGCGAGGTCCGAGTCCGGGTGCGCGGCCAGGTGGGCGCGCAGCCGCGAGGTCACCTCGTCGAGCGCACCGGCGTCCCCCGCGGAGAACGTGAGCAAGTGCGGCCCGCGAGAACGCCGGGGCTCCCGGACCGGCGGCTGTTCGAGGACGACGTGCGCGTTCGTCCCGCCGACGCCGAACGAGCTGACGCCCGCCCGCCGCGGCGCGCCGTCCGCGGGCCAGGGGACGTCGGCGGGCAGCACGGTGAACCGGTCACCGAGCGCGGGGTTGGGCGTGCGGAACCCGGCCGTGCCCGGCAGGACGCCGTCACGCAGGTTCAGCGCCGCCCGGATCAACGACGTGACGCCGGACGCCCGGTCGAGGTGCCCGATGCTGGGCTTGACCGAGCTGAGCACGCACGGCGCCGCGCGTCCCGGCCCGAAGACCCGGTTCAGCGCGGCCAGCTCGATCGAGTCGCCCAGCGGCGTGCCGACGGCGTGGCACTCGACGTACCCCACCGTCTCGGGCTTCACCCCGGCCACGGCCAGCGCGGTGTCGACCACCGCGGCCTGCCCGGCGACCCCGGGGGCGGGGTAGCCGGCGCGGTCACGGCCGTCGTTGTTGACCGCCGAGCCGAGGAGCACCGCGTGCACGACGTCGCCGTCGGCGAGGGCGTCCTCCAGGCGTTTCAGCGCGACGACCGCCGCGCCGGAGCCCATCACCGTGCCGTTCGCCTCCGCGTCGAGGGCGCGCACCCGGCCGTCGGGCGACAGGATGCTGCCCTCTTCGAAAACGTGGCCGCCGGTCTGCGGCAGCGGCAGCGCGGCGCCCCCGGCCAGGGCCAGGTCGCACTCGTAGGTCAGCAGGCTCTGGCACGCCAGGTGGACCGCGACCAGCGACGTCGAGCAGTACGTCTGCACGGTGATCGCCGGGCCGCGCAGGCCCAGCTTGTACGACACGAGCGACGTCAGCGAGTCGCGCTCCACCCCCGCGGACAGCAGGGGCTTGCCGCCCGGTTCCCCGGCCAGGCCGGGCAGGTTGCGGGTCAGGTAGTCGGGGAAGGCGCAGCCGGCGAACAGCCCGACGGGCACCCCGGGATCCGTCGGCCGGTAACCGGCCCGTTCCAGGGCTTCCCACGAGCACTCCAGCAGGAGCCGGTGGTGCGGTTCCAGGGTTTCCGCCTCGCGCGCGGACAGCCCGAAGGCGGCGGCGTCGAACGTGTCGACGCCGCCGGCCACGGGCCCGCCGACGCGGACGTGGCCCGGGGTGGCCGGGTCCACGCCCGCGGCGGCGAGTTCGGCGTCGGTCAGCTCGCGCAGGCCGGGGAGCCCGGCCGCGAGGTTGCGGCGCAGCTGCTCGACGTCGGCGGCGCCCGGGAAGCGCCCCGCCATCCCGACGAGCGCCACGGCCGATTCGTGTGCCGGTTCCGTCATGGCCGTCCTTCCAGGAGATCAGAGCAGGTGGCTGCGGCCCCAGCCGTGGGCGAGCCGGTAGGTGGCGAAGGCGCCGGTGGCCAGGCCGATCGCGAGCACGATCAACGCCGGGCGCAGCATCGCTTCGGCGTTGCCCGCCATGGCCGCGCGGATGAGCGACAGCCCCCAGTAGCCCGGAGAGAACGGCGCGGCCGACTGCGCCCACGGCGGCATCAGCGACACCGGCAGCAGCGAGCCGCCCAGCGAGCTGATGGTGATCGCGCCGAGGTCGACCGCGACGATCAGGTCGCCACGGCTGCGGACCACAGTGGACAGTGCGGCGCCCATGGCCAGCAGCATGAAGCCCCACAGGCACATCGCGCCGAACACCAGCCCGGGCGACACCGGGAACGGCATGCCGACGACGAGCCAGCCGTAGACGATGAGCACGCCCTGCTGGATCAGCAGCACGACGAACACCGGGACGGCCTTGCCGATCAGCAGCTCCGCGCGGGCCGCGCGGCTGGCGCGCAGCCGGTCCCAGGTGCGCCACTCGCGTTCGACGAAGATCGCGTTGCCCACGATCGCCATCGCGAACACCGAGAACATCACCAGCTGCCCGGTCACCGCCTCGACCGCGCCGGTGCCCAGCGCCTTCACGTACAGCGGCTGGAACAGCACCATGAAGATCATCGGCGTGATCAGGTAGCTGATCAGCTGCGACGGGTCGCGCAGGCGCAGGATCGCGTTGTAGCGGACGAGGGCGCCGGCCCGGGAGAGGGAGTCAGTGCGCGTCGACATCGGTCACCGCCAGGGAGTGGTAGAGGTCGTCCAGGCTGGGGTTGCGCAGCTCGACGGACTCGACCGGCCGCGTCACCGTGGGCAGCAGCTCCAGCAGCGTGCCGGTCGGGTCGGTGGTCGAGACGGTCAGCTGCTCGTCGGCGGTGCGCACGCGGACCTCGCCGGGCAGGCCCGACAGCAGCTCGTCGGCGCCGCCGCGCGCGATCACCCGGCCTTCGGCGGCCACCGCGATCGTGGCCTGCAGGTCGGTCAGTTCGGTCAGGTAGTGGGTGGTGTAGACCACTGCGGCTCCCTCGCCTGCTCGTTGCTTGACCACGTCGAGCAGCGCCTGACGGGTCTCGGGGTCGGCACCGGCGGTCGGCTCGTCGAGCAGCAGCAGCGCCGGCCGGTGCACCAGCGCCGTCGCGGCCTGCGCCCGCCGCTGCTGGCCACCCGAGAGCAGACCGCAGGTGCGGTTCAGGAAGCCCTCCAGCCGCAGCGCGGCGGTGAGGTCGTCGATGGCCGAGCGCAGCGCGGCCCGGCGCAGGCCGGCCAGGCGGCCGTACAGCTCCAGGTGCTCGCGCACGGTCAGGGGGCGGTAGAGCGCGATGTGCTGCGGGGAGATGCCGATGCGGTCGCGGGCGCGCGTCGGCGATTCGCCGTCGACGAGCACGGTTCCGCTGTCCGGGCGCAGCAGCCCGGACACCATTTCGACGAAGGTGGTCTTGCCGGCGCCGTTGTGGCCGACCAGCCCGACGATCTCACCCGCGGCGACCTCGAGGCTGAAGCCGTCGAGGGCCTGCACTTCGTCATAGCGTTTCCGGAGGTCGATTGCTTGCAACATAGGGATCGCTCCTTGCGATTCACGGCTCTTGGACTGTCGCACGAGGACGGCCGGGGCGGCGCTCCCCCGCGGTGGCAGGAAACTGCCGTCATTCGGTGCCGGCGGGCACCGCGTCGAGCGCCGCGCGCAACGCGACGCGGTCGAACTTGCCGTTGACCGACCGGGGCAGCTTCGGCAGCACCTCGACCCGCCGCGGCAGCATGTACGCGGGCAGTTCCTTCGCCAGCG